>NZ_JAMOKH010000080.1:0-2887 GCF_023656585.1 Bacteroides sp. B1-V-101
TTGGGAGGCATAACCGATATAGGAGATTTCTAACACATCACCTTTGGCAGCTTGTATTTTGAAATTTCCATCCATATCAGTAATCGCACCAGTAGCTGTTCCTTTCACCAGAATGCTAACTCCAATTAAAGGTTCACCTTGTGCATCTGTTACTGTTCCCGTTGCAACGATTGGTGTTTTTTTCTGTTGTTCTACTTCTTTCTTAGTAGAAAGTACAATATGCTTATCGACTATTGAATAACTGATATTTGTTCCTTTAAACAGCTGACCCATAACGTTAGTCAGCGACTCTTTAGAAACTTTAATAGATATGACACGATTAATATCGACGTCATTTGTGTTGTATACTACTGACATTGAAGTTTGTTTCTCTATCTCTTTCAATGCAGTATTTAGAGGTACCTTCGATAGATTAAGGGTAATCATTCGTTCCTGCCCATAAGCTGAGGCAAAACTCGAAAACAATAAAAGGAAAAATAACAAGTATGGAAACTTGTGTTTTATAATTTCTTTCATCTTATTCTTTTTAATTAGAAATAGTTTTTAGGTAGTTAACAAACATGTGCGGGTAATAAATATAACCGCCACTCATACAAAGGATCTATGTATCTCTGTTTCTCATATTTATAAATTTAAAGGTTACACTAAAAATGATTTTTCATAAGCGCTTATTCATCAGTAATACATTTGATACTGCAACCATACTAAACGAAAATAAGATTTTTTTTCGTAAAAAATGGTTAGACTAAGCATTTTTTTGAAAAATAAATACATAATCATTTGATAAATAGAGCATTAAGTAGTTCTGAAAAACTATTCAATTTATTACATTTGCATGCAATTTGCATATATTCAAATAACAGATAGATATAAAGAATCATTTTATGTTCAAATATTCAAAAGATGGAGTTTCTGTATTGACCATATTAGACACCAGAAGGGCTAAAATTAATGGATTATTTCCAGTTAAAGTTCAAGTCGTATTTAGGAGAAAGCAGAAATATTATTCTACGGGGAAAGAATTGTCAAAAGAAGACTGGGATAGATTGTTAAAGGCAAAAAGTCAGTTATTAATGGAGGTAAGGACTGATATCGAAAGTAGTTTTTCTATTATAAAACAACAAGTTAGCGAACTTATCCAAAAAGGAGAATTTAGTTTTGAAATATTGAGTATCAGACTTGGAAGGCATACGAAAGAAATCAATCTGCGTACAGCTTTCGAATTAAAGATGAAGGAATTAGAGGATAATGAGCAGGCAAGTACATATTTAAATTATCGAAGTGCTTTGAAGAGTTTAGAATGTTTTGGTGGTACCAATATTCCATTAGACAGAATTACTGTGGAGTGGCTGAAGCACTGTGAGCGGTTTTGGATTTCTAACGGTAAGAGCTATTCAAGTGTGAGTATTTATTTTCGAACCTTAAAGTGCATATTAAACCGTGCAGTACGAGATGGAATACTGAAAGAATCATCATTTCCTTTTGGAAAGAATAAATATGAAATACCAGAAGGACATGGTCGAAAGCTGGCTCTCACTCTTCCTGAGATAAAAAGAGTCATGTCTTTCCAGGATTCTACCAATGAATTAGAGGAATTTCGTGATTTATGGTTCTTCTCTTATTTATGTAATGGAATTAATTTTATGGATCTGTTATTTCTCCAGTACTCAAATATTGTAGATGGAGAAATCTGTTTTATACGTTCCAAAACATCCAGGACTACTAAACATAGTAAAGAAATACGTGCTACTATAACTCCTGAGATGTGGGATATCATTCATAAGTGGGGAAACCCTAATATAAGCCCACAAACCTATATTTTTAAATATGCCAAAGGGAATGAAGATGCTTTTGAAAAGATCAAATTAGTGCGTCGTATCGTTACTAAATGTAATAGAAAATTAAAAAAAATAGCCCAAGGTACAGGTATTGCTCAACTGACTACTTATACAGCAAGACATTCATTTGCGACAGTACTAAAACGTGGTGGAGCCAAAACGTCTTATATTTCAGAAAGTCTTGGTCACTCTAATTTAACTGTTACTGAGAATTATTTAGCATGTTTTGAAAAGGAAGAGAGGATTAGAAATGCTCGACTACTGACTAATTTCGATAATAAAATGTAAATTTGAATGGTGCATGCAAATTGTATGCACAACGCTACTTTTTGTGTTTATTGCATAGGCATAAAATAAATGAGTATACGATAATATGATGAATTATAGAAAAATCTCATTGTGTCTAATATCATTACAAGATATGATTAACCATATGGTTAATCATATCTTGTAATGTCGCATTTTATAAATAATAGAAAACATGAAATCAGTAAAATCAGCACATTCTTAAAAAAATGCATATTTAATGTGTCTAGAATGTAATATATTACACTAAACTATATAAGAATTAGAAATAAAACCTTTATTCTTGATTTGTATTCAACGGCTTGATTTAAATAAACGTTATTAATAATTATATGGTTATTAAATCGTTTAAAATACAGGCGTTTTAATATAAATAACAATATATAGAATCATATTGTCATTTCAGAATCAAGCGAAAAATTAAATCAAATAGAGAAAAAGTTCTTTCAAAGTGCCCATATTTATCTTGGTTTTAAAGGAACTGGTGTTTCCTTTAAAACCAAAATGCCGTTCCTTTTAAACCAACGACTGCTCCGTTCGTATATTTTAAAGCTCTTTCATAGAATTGAAGATGGCATTTTTATGCACTAAGCAATTGTTTTATGCAAACACATCGCATAATCTTGCAATAAATTATACATTTTTTTGCTATTTATTAGATTTCATAGACTTTGACTACCTGGCTATTCTTAAAAATAGAACATAAAGAAGTATGAAAACAGCTATAAATTCATTACTCCCAA
>NZ_JAMOKH010000081.1:0-2786 GCF_023656585.1 Bacteroides sp. B1-V-101
ACTTCTTGTGTTTGCATACCAATATACGAAATCTGCAAAGTCTTTGCAGAACTTGGTACGTTCGCCAAATTAAAATTACCATCGATGTCTGTGATTGTACCTTGAGTAGTACCTTTTACCAACACAGAGGCTCCAACAACTGGTTGCCCATCTTCTTCAGAAATCACAACGCCTGTGACTTTCTGAGTCTGAGCAGTTACTAGGCTTATGCCCACAAAAAGGCATGCCAATAACAGCATTAATTTTCTTTTCATAAATTCTCTCTTAAAGTTCAACTTTACATTAATTGTCTCTATACTCTAACAAGTTGCAAAATTATTAATAAATATGAAACTAACAATTAATTTGATAAAAAAAGGTTGTATATATAACATATTGTTATTTATAACATCGAAAATATGCTGATAAACATCTTTATTTGCTATAAATATTGTGATTTATCAAGCGTAGAATGTCACTTTGCGAATGCAAAATGTAGTAATTAACATTCTATTTGCTTGTTTTTGGATATAAAACTACCCTGCAAACGTTTCTTTTTGATTTATTATGAAGAAATGACGATAAAAAAATAGCATTTAAATTAAAGTTATGTAAATACTTAATTATTGAATTTTAATTTTTGCAGAAATTAATGCAGGTTCAACCTTAATTATAGCACAGAACTTAGTTTATTTTGTTCTTAGTATTAACTAAAAGACAATAGAATGAAGAAGATTAGTTACAGCCTTGTGTTTAACAGAAAAAAGAAGCTGAACAAAAAGGGAATGGCATTGGTACAAGTAGAAGCTTACTTAAACAGGAGAAAAATGTACTTCTCAACCAGGGTGTACCTCAAACCAGACCAGTGGGACGTAAAACGTAGAATGGTAAAAAACCATCCTAATTCAGATGCATTAAATCGAATGCTATATGATTTTATAGCCGACATTGAGCAGAAAGAACTGGGATTATGGCAACAGAGAAGATCAATATCCTTGGATTCGTTGAAAGACTCTATTGAAAAACCGGAAAATAATGGGAATTCATTTCTGACCTTTTTTAAAGAGGAAGTCAACAACTCTTCTTTAAAAGAGAGCACCAGGCAGAATCATCTTTCCACTTTAGAATTGCTGCAAGAGTATAAAAAGGACATTGTATTCACTGATTTGACATTCGAATTTGTGTCTTCATTTGATAATTATCTACAGTCCAAGGGGTATCATCTCAATACCATTGCCAAGCATATGAAGCATTTAAAACGATATGTGAATGTGGCTATAAATAAAGAGTATATGGATATTCAGAAGTATGCTTTCAGAAAATATAAAATCAAAAGCATAGAAGGGAGTCATACGCACTTGTCGCCGGAAGAGCTGAATAAAATGGAGGAGGTGAATCTGGAAGGGAAGTTTACGAAGTTACAAAAATCAAAGGATGCCTTTTTATTTTGTTGTTACGCCGGTTTGCGGTACTCTGATTTTATAAATCTGACTGCCGCGAATATTGTCGAACTCCATCAGGAGACGTGGCTGATCTACAAGTCCGTTAAAACAGGTATTGATGTGCGCCTTCCTTTATATTTATTATTTGAAGGTAAAGGACTGCGGGTGTTGGAGAATTACAAAGACGATTTGAACGGATTCTTCAGACTGAAAGATAACTCTAATGTGAATAAAGACTTGAATGCATTAGCTAAGCTGGCAGAAATAGACAAGCGGATATCATTCCATACAGCGAGGCATACAAACGCCACCTTATTAATATACAGTGGTGCAAATATAACGACTGTACAAAAGCTGCTGGGACACAAAAGTGTGAAAACAACTCAGGTATATGCCAATATCATGGACATGACTATTGTGCATGACCTTGAGAAAGCAGCTTATTCTAAATTAGCTAATAGACCAAAAGGCTAGGCAGTGATTGTCTGGAAATGTCCTGTTTTTAAGATTGGCATCAACAGAGTTGATTTAAAATCTAACAATATGGCAGAAATAATGCATAAATCAATGTAAGAATATGCAATTTACAAATGATTTGTCGCATATAAATGACTGTAATATACATAAAAAGTGCAATGTCAGGACTCTTTCCTTTTAAAGGAACGATCCGTTCCTTTAAAAGGAACAGATCGTTACTCACCGAGGAACATCTAATTGCTTTAAAAGGAAGAGCCAAAAGTAGTTTTAATTTCTAATTTTGTTCTAGCTGATAGACTTTCCTGTCACAGGGAAATATATCATATCGAAATTAAACGTTTCTTTTATATTCAAAGGTGCAAGCTGATATAACTAATCACATAGCACAAGGGAACAAAAACCGGACAGATGTATTTCATCCGTAGATCTGCTGTTTTAAAATCCTGCCGATTTTTGTCATTCTCCCAAGCAGGTTCTGCATATTTTGAATTATACCATAACTAAATATGCTTTTCTTCAGATTTGATCTTTTTCTACTATCACGCCAAAAAAGTAATCATTCATTATGATTGGTGGTGAGAAATATTCGGGAAATATAAAAATAGTATCCAATAATAATACCTCATATAAATAAAATAAAGACATAACTTTCTTATAATGAATGAACTAAATAATTGAAATGGATAGAAACAGGGTATCATTCGTTAAAGAAAAGGGTAGTTATAATGCTGATAAATAATTGATTATCACGTTTATATATGGATACAATAACATATATGACGATCAGGTTTATATTTCTCATTATTATAATAATCAACACATTATATAAAGAATTAGTTCTGCAAAGACTTTGCAGATTTCGTATATTGGTATGCAAACACAAGAAGT
>NZ_JAMOKH010000082.1:0-2544 GCF_023656585.1 Bacteroides sp. B1-V-101
GTAAGCCCCCGATAAAGTACCCGTTGTCTTTGTATCTTTAAGTCTCGATCTTTGCCAGAAAAAAGACTATGCAAAAAATGAGTAAAGAAGAATTCATTGAAATCCTGTCTCGTCAACAGCGTAGCGGTTTGACGATAAAAGACTTCTGTATAAATGAAGCCTATACCGAATCAAGCTTTTACTATTGGAAAGGAAAGTTTGGCCTATCGAGGCGTTATCATATGGATAGGCATTCTTCCTCTTTAGAGGAGTTTGCACCGGTTAGCCTCACCTCTTCACCTGCTTCCCACTCTGCCTGTGATAGTGGCGCTATACAAACGGGTGAGATCCGGATAGAGTTCCCCGGTGGTATTATCGCCCACTTCAGTGGTATGGCTGAATCCCAGGCGGCCATGCAATTGCTCACTCAACTCTGCAATCGCCATGTTTTGCCTGAATGACACGATGCGCTACTTTCTCTGTCCGGGTAAGACAGATATGCGTAAAGGTATGAACTCATTATGCGGGGTTGTTCATGATAAAATGGGATATGATGTCCGTTTAGGTGATGTGTTTATCTTTATCAACCGCCAGCGCACTACAATGAAACTGCTACACGCGGAAGATGGCGGACTGGTTTTGTACATAAAACGACTTGAAGAAGGCACTTTCCGCCTTCCCTCTTATGACAAAGAAAGCAAGTCGTACCCTATGCAGTGGCGTGACCTGGTTCTGATGGTAGAGGGAATCAACGACGAACCTTCCAAAAGGCTCAAACGTCTGAAAGCGTTACGAAAAAGTGACATGCAGTACTGAAAAACAGCAGGTGAAACCTTGATTATACGGTTGCTTTTCTGTATTTTTGTATTGTTCAAAACAGGTATGACGAATGACTCAGACAGAAACATTAGAACTTTTGGTGGCCACACTCCAGCAGGCTAATAGCTCCCAGTCTGAGTCAATCGAGCGTCTGACCCGGCAGAACGAACAGCTGCAAAATAAGCTTCAGGAACTGCTGGCTCAGGTAGCCTGGTTAAATCGTCAGTTATTCGGCCGTAAGAGCGAGAAATTAGCCCATCTGGATCCGAACCAGCTATCACTGTTCGATCCACCTGTTCAGCCGTTGGAACACGAAATACCGGAAGAAGCCGCAGCCCAAGAACCTGTCTGCTCGACGACTCCCAAAAAGAAAGTGCGTCAGAACCGCAACATGTTGGATGGCCTTCCTGTAGTGGAGATTGTCATAGAACCCGAAGGAGTCGATCCGGATAAATACAAGCGCATAGGCGAGGAACGCACACGTACACTTGAATTTGAACCGGGCAAATTATACGTAAAAGAGATCATACGTCCCAAGTATGGCCTGAAAGACAATATAAGTTTGCCTCAGGGGCATCAGGGCAGTGTTATTATAGCCCCTCTTCCGCTATTGCCTATCTACAAGGGACTTCCCGGTGCCAGCCTGCTCACTGAAATCCTCTTGCAAAAATATGAATATCATGTACCATTCTATCGTCAGGTGCGTGAGTTTCACCATTTAGGCCTGAAGATCTCGGAAAACACGCTTCAGGGGTGGTTCAAACCTGCCTGTGAATTACTTAAACCTCTCTATGAAGAGTTGAAGAAACAGGTATTGAAGGCCGACTATATCCAGGTGGACGAAACGACATTACCGGTTATCAACAAACAGAATCATAAAGCGGTTAAGGAATACTTGTGGATAGTCAGGGCGGTTATGGATGGATTGGTCTTCTTTCATTATGATGACGGTTCCCGCTCACAGGAAACAGCCTGGAAATTATTACAAACCTTCAAAGGATATCTTCAAAGTGACGGCTATGCGGCCTACAACATCTTTGAGGGTAAGAAAGAGGTGTGCCTTGTCGGATGCCTTGCCCACATAAGGCGACATTACGAGGTTGCCAAAGAAGAGAATGAATCCCTGGCCGGATATGTTCTGGCTCAAATACAGCAACTCTATCGGATCGAACAGATTGCCGACCAGGAGGAACTCACTTATGAGCAACGCATGCTTAGAAGACAGGAACAGGCACTTCCCATACTTGAGCAACTGGAAAAATGGATGGAAACAGCCTATCCGAAAGTGCTTCCTAAAAGCCGGATGGGGCAAGCTATCGCTTACGCGTATCAACTTTGGCCACGTATGAGGAATTATCTGAAAGACGGCAGGCTTAAAATAGATAATAATCTGGCCGAAAATGCGATTCGTCCGATAGCCTTATCAAGAAAAAACTTCTTATTTTGTGGAAACCATGAAGCCGCGCAGAACACTGCCATAATCTGTTCGCTCTTGGCATCATGCAAAGCCTCCAACATTAACCCCCGGGAATGGCTCACGGAGGTGATTGCACTATTGCCGTATTATGCAGCCAACAAGGAGAAAGACCTAAAAGAGCTGCTACCCCATTGCTGGGAATCGGGAAACTCCAAAGAACTCTAATAATACTCTAACGAAAAACAAGAATATAAATACAGAATCACTATAGCTTTGTTCGATTTGCTATAGCGATTCTTTTTTATACGGGTACTTTATCGGGGGCTTAC
>NZ_JAMOKH010000083.1:0-2497 GCF_023656585.1 Bacteroides sp. B1-V-101
GTTTTGTGTAGGCTAAGCACCCAGCGCCTTATCATATTTCTATGGTAGGTTTCCAAATGCTCGCCCCCGAACCGGACTTACACCTCTCAGCGTATCCGGCTCTCCACTAATTTCAGTCTATCTTTCCGTCATGTATCTTCTTGTGACAACTCCTGCACACGGCAATCGTCTTGCGTTTACGGGCAATCATGTGTCGTTCCCAGCTTTCCTTTCCCTGCAAGTTCTTTAGTTTCCTTACATGGTGCATAACAAGGTCGTCTGTCGCTCCACATAATTCACACTCACGGGCTTTCAGCCTTTCAACAAGGCTTGTCCGCCCCGCAGTATAAATTGTTCGTGGCATAATGTCACATTCCGATTTATAGGTGGGCTTCTTTCGTTTGAAGCCACCGTCGTAAAAGTATCTTTCCTTTACACCAGTTTTAGTCATGTGCGTTACGATAAACCTACCGTTCTTACGATATTTCTTGTTTACCTTACGTGTTCGGCACTTATATTTGCCTGCAAACGTTTTGTACATGCTGTATTCCATGATGTACTTGAAATTATTCAAGGCATGGGCGCAGTTGTTGGCTATGGAGTAGTAATTATAGAACCCCACGATTTCCCGATTATAACTATCAAGGATTTCAAGGTCGTCATTGAATATCAGTCCCGATTTACATTTCGGTTTCCATATTTCCTTTCCGTTACGGTTTGTCAGTTCCAATACTCCCCAATCGAAAAGTTTTTTACGGACTGTTTCCGTACTGACATTCAAGCAGACCCTTTTACCATAGGTTCTTCTCAATCTACCCCGTTTATCCCGTCTTTGGTCATTGGACTTTCTTACAGTGATTTCATATCCGAGAAACTTGGCCGGTCTTTCCGTGTGAGTGACAAGTGTCTTTTCATCGGACAGCTCCAATGCCAGTCTGTCAGCAAGGAAGTTTTTAATATCTTCTTTTATCTGTTGCGCATCCTGCTTGCTTCCGATAATTCCCACAAGAAAATCATCTGCATATCTTGCATATTTCATTCTTCTGTAATCGGCATCCATTTCTTCGCCGTTGGGATATTTAGCCCGTCCTTGTTCTATTGCTTTCAGTTCAAGGATTAGCTTTGTCCTTTGCCTTTCGTCTTTTACGAACTTCAATCTTCGCACAATACGTTTTCTTGCATTGCCAAAGTCCATACTTTCTCTACTGAATTTTCGTTTCTTCCCTTTGTCGAATTTGGCTGTGTATTCCTTTATATACTTATCCAGCTTGTCAAGGTATATATTAGCCAATATCGGGCTGATGATACCCCCTTGCGGTGTGCCACTGTAAGTATTGTGGAATTGCCAGTCTTCGATATATCCCGCTTTCATAAACTTGCGTATCAATCGGATGAAGCGTTCATCCGCAATACGCTCCAAGAGAATGTTTATCAATACATCATGGTTTATATTATCAAAGAAGCCTTTTATGTCTCCCTCCACAAACCATTTTGCACCATTAAACTCCTTTTGGATATGAGTTAATGCAGTATGGCAGCTTCGATTGGGACGGAAACCATGCGAGGTGTATTCAAAATTTCCCTCGTATATGGCTTCCAGTACCATTCTTACTACTTCTTGTATCAACTTGTCATTGAAAGTCGGCACGCCAAGAGGTCTTTTCTTACCGTTTTTCTTCGGTATGTACACCCTCTTTGACGGTTGGGGCTGGTACGTTTCATCTTTTAACGTATCAATCAACTTTTCAATTCGTTTCAGGCTCATGTTGTCAATGGTCTGACCGTCTGAACCTTTAGTCATGTTACCCTCTTTAGCGTAGATACGCTGATAGGCAACGTAGAACATTTCCTCATTGAACAAAATTCTGTAAAGACGTTCAAACTTATAGCTTGCATCCTTACTGTGTTCTGATAGACTGTTTAATACTCTTTCTGGACTTCTCATAATGTCTCTCACATTTTCCGTTAATTGTATTAATAATTAGCTGCTTCCCTTCGCCATGTACAAGGCGTTACCTTGCTCAAACTACTATGGAAGCTCCGTTACCACTCCGAATTTTCATAGGTCGAACCTAATAGCCTTTCGGCACTTCGGGATAGGTAATCCCCGTTTATTACATCGTAACTGTTGGCATGATAGATTGTCGGATACGACTTCCGTCCTTTACTCGCTTACTGCGGTTGTGTCGTGATAAGTTCTTGCTACCTTCATTCCTATACACTGAAGTAGTATCACGATATGGCGATTGATAGTTACCTTACGCCATAGCCTCAAGGGGGACCATTCGGACTATCGTTCAATCAATTCGGACTTTATCCTCATATCTATCTTTTCATCTCGCCATTCAGTCGCAGTTTGGTAACTAACTGACTTATGACTTTTCCGACATGCTACACTCCCTGCTCGGTTAAGTTTTCCCGAAACAGATAAGTCGGCTGATGATAGGTCATTTTCAAAGAACACTTTCCTAATCTCTTGCCAAAGAGATATTTACGATGCAACCTTTACGGGCGCACA
>NZ_JAMOKH010000084.1:0-2335 GCF_023656585.1 Bacteroides sp. B1-V-101
TCCCATTCATTCATTTCTGAAATAAAATTTAGAACGAGTTCTTCAATCGTTTTTTTTGTTACATCATCCATAATTGCGCCTTTATATATGTTTTTTGAACGTTATAATTATCTATTATTAATGGCTAAGCGGGGAACGCTGTAAGCGTTATCACGCTTCGTTATCTATATTTTCAACTGAATCAGAATGGAATTTTAGAAGCATAAGCCGCATAATATTTTCCTTATCTTCCCAATATTCCTCGTCTATTTTATTCAACTTGGTGATTTCGTTCTCTGTCAAATGCTTGGGAATATCCCGTAGCTCTTGTAATTGGCTGTCATTTTCCAATCTTTGGATGATGCTGTATGCCTGTATAAGAAGTTGTTCTGTATATGTTGCGTTAATTGCTCCCAGTCCTTTGATTGCAAGCAAATAAGCATCATAGCCCCAATTACAGAAGAATTGAAGAAATCCACCATTATACATTTCAAGTTCCAGCCAATATAATGCGGCGACCATACTGTCTGTTTCCCCCATATCTTGATAATCGGGACGAATTTCTGTAAACTTACGTCCAATAGGAGAAAAGGATTGCTCCCAATATTGTTCTAAATTTTCCATTCTTATTGCTTTTGTTATAGATAATGGTTCAGCAGGGAACGGCTTGCCGTTATCCTGCGTTGTTAGCTGTATCTATTTTAGAAAATCCAAATCAAAATAATATTGATTGTCATTCTTCGGATTTATGTAAATCGTTGTCATTCCATAGTGTTGCAATAGCATTTCCAATGAAACTTTTTCCTTCAAGATTGCATCACTGCGAAATGTTTTTGTCTTTCCATTGTATTTGGTTGTGTACGTTACGGTGCATATTGTAGTGGACACAATTTGTTCACTATGATAAATGTCAGGGAATAAATAGCCACTGACACCATTCCAAAATTGGATTTCCCATGTATGGAATATCCGAAAGATAGGCTCTTGCATCCTTGATTTCTTGGTATTCCATTTCTGTGTAGTGACTTCACATTGGTTTAAATCAACAAATAATTGTATTCCATGCCTTTTTATTTGTTTTGTAGCCTGTTTTACTCTATATTTATAAATAGTATCACCAATAAGTCCGGAATTCAACCAAACAACCAATAAGATAGCTCCCGATATTCCAATAGCATACCATTTTGCAGCAAAGCAAATGCCCACACCGAATACATAAATCCAAATAAAAATAAATCCAAGTATTCTCAATATTTTATTCTCATAGATTTTCATGTCATATAATTACAGCTAATGGTTTGGAAAGGAACACCGTTCAGGGGTTATCTTTCCTTGTTACCAATGAATTTACTTTTGTATATAGCGTACTCTACTGTGTAAGTAGCCAGCTTCACGCCTAAGAACATGCCTACAAGCAATATATATGCTACTAAGCAATATTGATTATACAAGAGGTCTTTTAAGAATACAGGTATCAATAAGGCTATGATTGTAGCGTTCTGAAACCACTTCTGTACTTTCAATAAGAGGTTAATATATAAATGGTTTCCTATGTAATTGAACCCCCATTTATAATTATGCCGTTTCAGGTAAGACAATGAAAACCAAAGTCCTACAAGTGAAGCAATAAGGGCTACTCGCCACCATGCTCCCATGTAAGGGAACATACCTTTTAAGAATGTCAGCAAAACAATGCCTATTATGCTACATTCATATACTATTCTTACTTTTGTTACATCATTCATATTATGTACGCTATTTGTTGGTAATGGCTAAGCGGGGAACGCTGTCAAGCGTTATCCCGGTTTGTTAATAACTTTTTTCTTCTCAATAGATGCGAAACTCCAATTGCCAAGAGCAGATAGGCAACCAGCAAACCTTGATAAAACCAATACTTATGAAATTTGCCTATGTCTGCTAAAAAAATCTTTTCGCTTGAACCTTGATGAACCACTAATCTATATTCATCACAAAACAAATAATATTCAAAACTCATTAGGTAGGCAAGTGCCAATATAGATAAAGCGATTAGGCGTGATATTTTATGATGTAGCCACAAATCGCTTCCGATAAATAGCACTGAAAAGACAGCCCAATACATAGATGCAAGCGAAAAATGCCACCCTGTTCCGTATAAGGGACTTATAATACCTACACCTGCATAAAGCGTACTTGCCAATAGTAAGTAATACAATATTATTTTTATAATTTTCATGTTTCGCACTATTGTTATTAATGGTTAGAAAGGAGCATCGTTAGATGCTATCTTTCGTTGTTAGATATTTATTGCCCTTTCCCGCTTGGGGATATTGAACAAAAGTTGCCTTTATAATTCGATTATTACAGTTAAATGGTA
>NZ_JAMOKH010000085.1:0-2186 GCF_023656585.1 Bacteroides sp. B1-V-101
GTTTTATCAAGGTTTGCTGGTTGCCTATCTGCTCTTGGCAATTGGAGTTTCGCATCTATTGAGAAGAAAAAAGTTATTAACAAACCGGGATAACGCTTGACAGCGTTCCCCGCTTAGCCATTATCAGTAATTAAATAGTGTAACATTATGAATATATATGAAATTGGACAAGACTTTGATAATTACAAGTTCTTTGTATTCAAGGAAGATGATGAGTCAAATAAAGGCGTTTGGGATTATAATGGTCAATCACTTATTAATGAGTGGAAAGGGCTTAGTCTGGAACTGTTTAGAGATAAAAGGAAAAAGAAAGACAAACGAAGTGAGGAGTTTGATGCATCTTGTTATTTTTCCGGTTGTCTGATAGTAAATAAAAGAACTTCCTTATTACTCTCTGAAAAGCTGAAAGGGCAAATAGAAGTTTTACCTGTCAATGTGGACGGGAACGCTTCAGGTTATTATTTTATAAATGTATTGAATACAGTCGATGCCTTAAATATAGAGTCCAAGAGCAATGAAGAAATCTTGAAGATGATGAGGGATAATAATGGTATTTTCAATAAAGGAAATATCGGTTCATATATCATATTTCGGGATAGTCTGTTTAATAACAATTATTATTGCACAGATGAATTTGTAGATTTTGTGAAGCAAAATTCAATCACAGGATTAAAATTTACATGTGCAGGTATCGCAAAATAAATCACTGATAACAAGCCAAGTTAGCTGCTAAACGCAGCTCCTTGTCAAACCATTAACATCAAAACAGTGTACCATAATGGAAACAAGAGATAAACTTTTTACAGAAGAACAGTATTTAAAGCAACTGAAATTGTATAATGAAGAAATTCTTTATTATGAACAAAAGCATCTTTCAGGTAAACATATAGGTTACGATTCTTTGTTCAATTATAGGCTTCGTTCTTTATTGGTACAGTATTCTATGGGACAGGATATTGATAATCTGAAAAATAATTATGTGGAAACCCTCAAAACGATGCCGAGATTTTGGACGGATAACGGATTTTATATTGAAATGTTATGGCTTCTGTCAATAGGCATTATGTTGGATTACGAAGACAACCTTATACAAAGTTTGGTTCAACTGATAAAAGACAGGGAAGCAAAAGACTATATTTATGACACCTTGATTAGATACAGATTTCTTGATTGGGAAAGGACAACAAACAAAGTATTATATCCGTCACCCTATCAAGCAGCTATCACTGTTACAGAGTTGGCTGAACAAGACAAGGCAGAAGCGATGAAACGATTAGAAAAATACCTCAAAAAAGAATGGTATCGAGGACATTCTGATTTATCTTGGCATGACGACCATAAATATGGTATCAACCATGACGGTTATTGGTGTTTTGAAAGCGGTGCATTGGTCAAGGTCTTGGGGCTGAATGATAGCAGCCTGAAAGGGTTGCCCTACTATCCATACGACATGGTACATTGGAATGACAACATTAAATAAAGAAAAGGTATGAGTTACTCTGTTTGTGCATATTTGATAGAAGCCGATAAGGTAAGGTCTGTTTACGGGGCTTGTGATAATCAGCTTATAAACCAATTAAAGGTTGCGTTGAAGCAGGAACTTGACTGTTTGAACGATTCTTTCAGCAATAGCCTAAACACGGATAAAGATGCTTATGCGGTATTAGCAGACATTGTGAACGGAAAAATCCGTTATCCCGAAATTGCTTTCATGTACGGGTATGTATATGAAAAGATTTGCAACCATTATGGAACGCAAATCTACTGTGCGGAAAACCTTTGGCAACTGGATAGTCAAAGTACATTCATCCCTATTCCATTGAGCAGTGATTTTCCCTATATTATCAGCATACCCGTTTCTGAATTGGAGAGTAAGCGTACGGAATACACCTCGCTGAAAGAGGGTAACGGTATCGGAGATTATGACTATGAGCAGGAAATGGACGACCTGAATTTCATTTTCGATGAAGCCTTTGAAGCGCAAAAAGACCTCGTGATTATGGTTTATTGATATGGTACACTGGTGTGAGAATAAATATGATGTTAACGAAGCGTGATAACGCCTTACAGCGTTCCCCGCTGAACCATTAGATATAATAGGCATGAGAATATTTGTATTATATTGCTTGTTCTTTTTCCCACTTAGCTATGTTATAGCAAAAAACGGCTATGTGGAACAAAATTCA
>NZ_JAMOKH010000086.1:0-2158 GCF_023656585.1 Bacteroides sp. B1-V-101
GAAGAATAAACAGATTCTTATTTACATCAGAAGGCTGAACAAGTTCCATCAAATCCGTTTCAGGATTGGAAAGATACTGAGTAATACCTCTCTCCTTATTAGAGAGCTGGAATACTTTATTCAACCCCGGCTTACGAATATCGAGTCCGACAATCACCACTTTCTTTCCCAAAAGAGAAAGACTGATAGCCAAATTCGACGAAACAAACGATTTTCCTTCACCACTGACAGTTGAGGTCACAAGGATCACCTTCTGATCATTATCTAGCATAAACTGAAGATTGGTCCGAATATTACGGAAAGTTTCACTCATCAGATTATTCTTGTTCTCGAAGACGGCGATAGAACCATTCTTATCATTCTTCTCATCAGTTAATGGAATATCACCGACAACAGGAACACTCGTTAGTTTCTCTACATCGGCACGACCTTCGATCTTGAATTTTGTCAGTTCAACCAAGTAGATGATACCAACCGGAATTCCAACACCAAGTACCAATGCAATCAAATAAATCATAGAGCGTTTGGGAGATACCGGAATATCGTCAGCTATCGCTTCATCAATAATTTTCGCATTATTGGCAGTGGCAGCAAGCGCAATCGCATTCTCTTCACGTTTCTGTAACAACATCAGATACAAGCCAGCTTTGATCTCCTGCTGACGGGCAATACTTACATAAGCACGTTCCTGTCCCGGAGCGTTGCTGATACGACGGGAATAACGACTTGCTTCACGGTCAAGACTCTCTTTAGTAATCATCAACCCCTGCAAGGTTCCTTCAAGAGTAGCCTGTACATTAGCTTTCATGGCACGGATACTCGTATCTAGATTCACAATCGTAGGGTTATTCTCTGTTGATGTACGTAACAGGCGTTTACGTTCCATCAACATCTCGTTGTAACGTTCAATAGCTCCAATCAAGGCTGCATCCTGCAAACCTACATTACTCGGCAAGACTTCGTATTCATTGCCTCGTAAATACTTACGCAAGTCATTCACCAAACTGATTTGAGTACGATTCTCTACGCTCTTCTTTTCATATTCCGCATTACCGGCCAAAGCTATCTGAGCTTCACTCGTCAAGTCCGTGATACCGGCATCACGCTTGAAGGACTCCAGATTAGCTTCCGTACTACCCAATTCTTTTGAAATAATACCAATACGTTCATCAATAAACTCAGCTGTCTTCTGGGCGATCTCGTTCTTATCATTGTTCGTATTGCGATTATACATTTCAAGCAACTGGTTGATAAAGTCCTGTCCACGCTGCAGACTGGAGTTCTTCAATGAAATCACAGCAACAGAAGTCGTTTTAGAAGTAGGAGCAATAGACAGACTGTTACAATAGTCTCTTGCCACTCTCATCGGTTTGTTTATTGTCGCAGTTATATGGCGTACGTTCTTCTCTATCCGAGGAACTTTAGTTCCATCTTGCAAAGTTACCGAATCAGCAGTCTGAAAGAAGGCCAGCGTGCCTTCATCAGTCGGGAAGATAGCAGGCAACTTCTCAAAATGCTTCTGATAGCCCTTCTCACCCACAGTCACATTCACATCCATACTACCTTTAGGCTGTAAAGTCATTTCCACCATCATCGGTGCATTCAATTTTTCAGCCTCTTGAGGTGTCAAGCTCACCTGCACCGGAGATGTCTTATATAGACCTTTAGCAGGAAATTCATCCTCATCTTTATAAGTTATATACAATCCCAACTGATTCACAACCTCTTTTACAAGTGTTTTCGAACGCAGAACTTCCAACTCGTTATCAATGTTTTTAGAAGAAGTCATCACACCGCTTAACCCCATATCCTCCAGTTCCGAAGAAAGTCCTGCACCTCCGCCTTTCTTCTCGTCTTTTATTAGGACGGTAGCGGAAATATTATAAATGGGTGTAGCCCAATGCAAATAAAACCATGCACCAACAAAACATAGCAACACCGCACCTACAAACCAGGGCCAGTGAATGATGTATTTAAAAAGAAGTGTCCGGAAATCAATTTGCTCCTCAGTCAATTCACGTTCCTTCACGTTTTGATTTTCTTCCTTCATAACCCTTTCTTTTTATTTCAAGATGTTAAACAATAAACTGGCAATAGAAACAAGGATCGAAGTAGCAGAGAACCACAAGCTTGTACTAGTGCCGATATCCGAATTTCG
>NZ_JAMOKH010000087.1:0-1729 GCF_023656585.1 Bacteroides sp. B1-V-101
TTTCCCTCTTTTCTTCTGATGGTTTTAAGGGATTGGGTCATGCTTCGTTTTTCATGTATATTTGTCCGTTTTTCTCTTTTTTTTATAATCTGATGATTGGGGCTTTCTTTATAGGGATTTCCTTTATTCAACCCATTTAAAGGAGGGAACAGGTATGAAGCTATTGAACAACTCAGAGGTCGGTCTATAAGGATAAGTACAAGAAGTATTTCTTTTAACAAAAATGCGTGACATCAAAAGAAGGGGATAAATAGAGATTACCCCTGCCAAAAATTGACACTTTTAAATTTACTGATTCTATTTTTGTGATTGGGGGCTTTCATACGTTACAGATAGCCCCAAAGAACATGCCCTATCCATGGTTCGTTCATTAAGACATGTTCTTGCATGACTAATTCTATTTGGGGGCTTTCTTTTCTGCAAGACAAGGAGTTTTGCTCTTTATTGATTCAGTTTCCTTTCTTGCTCTATCTGTACCCGTTGTCGTTCTATCTCTTTTTTGAGTTCCTGTTCTGTCGGCAGATAAAGCATGTATTTGGATGCAAAAATCTGGTTGCTGTCATTGAGCAGGCTATATTTTACAATGGTCTTGTCTTTTTCGGTACATAGGATAAGCCCGATTGTCGGATTATCGGTTTCCTGCCGCATCTTTTCCTCAAAATAGCGTACATACATATCCATCTGCCCGATATCCTGATGGGTAAGCGGTTCGGCTTTCAAGTCTATGATTAAAAAGAATTTGAGTATATAGTTATAAAATACCAAGTCCGCATAAAAGTGTTTGCCCGTGTCGGTGGTAAGTCGGTACTGGCGCCCCACAAAAGCGAAGCCCTTGCCTAATTCCTGCAAGAAGTTCTGCAACTTATCTATAATTGCCTGTTCCAGTTCATTCTCCCTAAAGTCCGTATTATCCTTTAAGCCTAAAAATTCCAGTACATAAGGGTCTTTGATAATGTCTTTCGGCTCTTGCCTGATTTCTTTTTCGGCAGCTTCATCCTTGACTATTTGGGTATTGTGGCTCATAAGCATCCGTTCGTAATAGAGGTTGCCGATTTGCCGTTCAAGCGTTCTCGTACTCCAGTTGCAATCTATGGTTTCCTGCATGTAAAACAGCCTTGCCTGCCCGTTCCCTACCTTTAAAAGCAGGCGGTAATGCGTCCAACTCAATTCAGGACGCAGTGCGTCACATTTTGGATAAACGAGGTAAAAGTTACGCATGTGGCGCAGGTTACTTTCATCAAAGCCACGACCGTGTTTTTTAGTCAGTTTTTGGGATAATTGTTTGAGAATCTGTTTGCCATATTCCGCCCTTTCTTTTCCCTTTTGTTCTTCTTCGACGATTACTCTGCCGATATGCCAGTATGCCCTGACCATCGTAATATTGGCGGTGCGGTAAACCGCAGCACGTGCCTCTTCGATTATCCGGTTAATCGTGTCGTAAAGGGTGCTGATTCCTTTTGTTATTTCTCCATTTGTCGCCATGTCATTCCAATAATTTGTACGCAAAGGTAGTAATTTAAAACGACTTGAAAACAAGGGGATTACTTTCTTTCACGCTCCGCAGGAACAGAGGGGCTTTCTTTATCGGGGCTTTCCTGTAATCGGATAAAAGGGAATGTGGCAACCCTATAAAAGCAGAACGCTGTTTTGACATGTTTTTTCAATGAAATAAAATCCCGTTTATAGAACCGAAAAAATCCCTTAAAACCATCAGAAGAAAAGAGGGAAA
>NZ_JAMOKH010000088.1:0-1588 GCF_023656585.1 Bacteroides sp. B1-V-101
TGTAGTGTACTGAATAAGTTGACACTTCAAAAATCGAAAATAAAGATGAAATATTCGAAAAAGAAGTACAACTATTACAGTGATGATGAACGAATGTCTTATATTCGTGAGTATTTATCAAGTCCCGAGAGCAAATCTGAGTTTTGTAAGCGTCACGGCTTTTGTGCCAAGCTTCTTACTTATTGGCTTAACAAGTATCAAATAGAAGACAAAGATATGGGTAGATCCTCTAAACCAGTAAATAGCGATGCTATTGATTCTAGTATTTCTGAGCTCCAGAAAGAACTATCGCTATTGCGTGCTGAGAACCGTAAACTTCATCGGGCTCTTGCTGATGAGAGTTTACGTCACGAGGCGTGCGAAGAACTCATCAATCTTGCTGAATCCACGTATCATATCAAGGTACGAAAAAACTCCGATGCCAAGTAATCGACACCTTGTCACAGAGGTACTCATCCCGACGCAAACGTGGTTGTATAAAGTTCCTCTGTGATTACTTCGGCATAACCCGACAAGGTTATTACAAGCATGTGAACCGACATTTGGAGGTTGATATCCTTACCACAAGCATCGTGTTGTACTGCAAAGAACTGTTGGAACTCATGCCCAAAGCTGGTATGCGCGAGTTATACGCCTGCTGCGTGAGTAAGTTTGGACCAAAGATGGTTATCGGTCGTGATCGTTGTTATGACATTTTTCGCTCCAATGGTTTGTGTCAACGTACAAGTCGCAAGCGTCCTAAAACAACGAATTCGAACCATAATTACTATATCTACCCCGATCTGTTGAATGTTGCACCCAAATTTGTCGCTACAAGATTGGGCGCTATGGTAGTGGCGGATATAACCTACGTAAACACCGGTCAGGGCTGGGCTTACCTCTCGTTGCTTACCGATGCGTCAAGTCGTGCCATCGTGGGATATGCGCTTTACAAAACTCTTGAGACGGAGGGGCCCTTGAAAGCTTTGGAGATGGCAATATCATTCTATGAGAAGTATCACATAGACATGAGCACTCTTATTCATCATTCCGACCGGGGTGTCCAATATTGCTCAAATAAATATGTAGAGAGGCTTAAAGAGCATCAAATCAACATCAGTATGACGCAGTGTGGTGATCCTTTACATAATGCATTGGCTGAAAGAATGAACAACACCATTAAAAACGGTTGGCTATTCGACTGTGATGATGAGAGCTTCGAGCAAGTAAGCAAGCGCATTGAAGATGCTGTATATGTATATAATCATGTGCGGCCTCATCAAGGGATAAACATGAGGACACCTATGGAAGTGGTCAGCGAAACGGGAGGATTAACAGCATAATACCCGCTCGTCGGGACGGGTGGTCCCGCCCCTTGCCGCTAGGGCGATCCCCGACCGAAGAGTTTTTGGTTGTTGGCAACATTACATTTTCCTGAAGAAGGCTTGCGTAAATAAAGGAAGATGCATAAATTTGCAAGCACCAACAAAAGACAACTAACATAGGAATAAGAATAACAAAAGTAAACCTATTTAGATATTAAAGTATATTGAGTAAACTAATTCAGTTATAACAAACGAAGTTGTCAACTAAAACCAGTACACATCAA
>NZ_JAMOKH010000089.1:0-1467 GCF_023656585.1 Bacteroides sp. B1-V-101
GAAGCTACCCTTTATACACAAGTATATATTATTTTTTTTATCTTTGCTTGATGTTATTAGAGACAGATCAAATTCGTGATCCTCGGCTTTTGCGGCGTTTAAACTTAATTTGCTCTCAGATGGTTGTCCATCAAAGTGCTATAGTGAATCAATTTAGTAAGGAACATAAAGAAAAGATGGGTGCTTATAGATTTTTGAACAATTCCTCAGTCAGCTCTGATGCTATCTTATCAGGTCTGATACACACTTGCTGTAAGAATGCTTCCGGTCGTCAGCATTTACTGTGTATTCAAGATACCTCGGAGATAAACTATGAGGCTCATGTTGAGCGAATGAAGAAAAAAACAGCCAGTCCCGGCATTGTCGGTCAAAAGCAATGTGGTACTTTTTTGCATCCTGTCTTGGTAGTGGATGCCTCCAGTCATATTCCTATAGGCTTTTCTTCGGTTAAGCAGTGGAATCGCTCACCGGCTGCTTTAAGTCGTGAAGAACGTAATTACAGATATCAGCCTATAGAAGAAAAAGAGTCATATCGTTGGATAGAAAGTGGAATGGCTGCCAGTGAGCAAATGCCCCGGGATGCAGTTAAAACGATCATCGGTGACCGTGAAGCGGACATTTTCGAGCTTTTCAGCCGTATCCCTACTGATAATGTTCACTTGCTGATACGTTCTGTTCATGAAAGGAATTGCCGGTTGGATGATCCAGACTGTTCTGTCCATCTGAATACATTAATGGAGCAGGCTGTTCTACGGGCAGAGTATAGCTTTGAAGTGCTCCCGGGAAGCGGACGTAAGAAACGGGTAGCGTGCATGGAACTTCGCTTTGAAAGAGTCACCTTGTGCGCTCCTGTTAACGGTCCGGCAAAGGGCAGTCCCCCTGTTAGTCTTTATTGCATACATGTTAAAGAAAAATCTTCCAGTACACCGGTAAATGAGAGCCCTATTGAATGGAGACTGCTAACTACACATGTGGTGGAGACTGTAGAACAAGCAATTGAATGTATCGGTTGGTATCGTTGTAGATGGCTGATTGAAGAGTTGTTCAGAGTGCTCAAAAGAAAGGGATTCATGATTGAGGACGCACAGTTGGAAACAGTTTCGGCATTACAAAAACTAATCTTAATTTCCTTGCAGGCAGCCCTGCAGGTGATGGTACTCAAACTTTCTTTTGATAAAGAAGATGAAAAACTCTCTTCAGAAATCTACTTTACAAGCAAAGAAATAGCATTATTACATATAGTAGGAAAAAAGAGTGAGGGAAATACCAAAATACAGCAAAATCCATATAAAAAAGAATCAATGGCATGGGCAGCATGGATTATTGCAAGGTTAGGAGCATGGAGTGCATACAAGAGCCAGTCCATTCCAGGATATATAACCTTTAAGAATGGACTGGATAGATTTAATACACAGTTTGAACTGTATGAGTTAATCAGCTAAGACTTGTGTATAAAGGGTAGCTTCC
>NZ_JAMOKH010000009.1:0-177976 GCF_023656585.1 Bacteroides sp. B1-V-101
AAACTCCAAAGAACTCTAATAATACTCTAACGAAAAACAAGAATATAAATACAGAATCACTATAGCTTTGTTCGATTTGCTATAGCGATTCTTTTTTATACGGGTACTTTATCGGGGGCTTACAATCCATTTTAGCTAGTAAATCAAAATAGGATTGAGGATTATCACCAAAAGCCTTTTCCATTGTTTTGTAAGTTGCAATGTTAGAACTTACTGCCAATCCTTCTTGTACTGTAAGTTCACCATACCCACCTCTATTCCAATTATGGTCTTTTAGTGATCTACCATATACAGAGTATATTCCATTCCCAGTATCAACTTTATCGCTCAATTTCACCTTTCCAGATTCTAAAGCTGCAAGTAGTGAGACAGGGTGCATTAGACCAGATTCTTGTGTTATAGCAAAGTTCTCACAAGGTTGGTAGTCTGCACTATCTTTCCTAGTAAGTCCAACTAGAGCCTTAATTTGTCCTGTTTGAACTTCCATAATAATGACTTCCCCAAATTGAGCATTAATCTCTGATAGCTTATTTTCTAAGATAGAAGTTGCTTTAACTTGTAAAGTACTGTCTAGGGTGGAAATAGATTTAGTTACTTGCTGTCTAGATTGACATGATAGTAAACCTAGTATTATTGGCAATGTATATAGTAATTGTTTCATGATTAAATTAGATTATTTAGTGTGTATTTATTTTAGAACTGGATATAAATCTTTTGTTTTTATTTCTTTCTCTAATATATAATGCGAAGAGTATAATACTTGTTGCAGTTAGAATGAATATCACAGATATGCTGATAGCTATTGCAATTTGAATATGAACTTTATTGAAAGATATTATTTGAGCTTCAGCTTGAGCTTGTTCTTTAGCTTGCCTTTGTCTTTCTACAAACTCCCTACGTCTAGCTCTCTCAGCATCTTCATCATAAGGTATAGACTGGTAAGCCTTAATCTGAGCTTCTGTTCTAGTATCACTCAATCCTTTAGGTTGATTTGCTTCTTGTTCTTTAGCTTGTGCTCTCTTTTTGTAGAACTCCTTAAATTGTGCCCTTTCTGCATCTTCATCATAAGGTATAAATTTATCACCCTGTTGAGCAATAAGTACCCCACCATCTGCTCTTTTTAATGATTCATATACATTTTGATTAACTTTATCGAAGTCTTGTTTGGCGTTAATATCTCCTAAAGTGTTTAATACTACTATAATGAAGATTGCTGTTCTTAATAATTTCATTTTTCTTGTTTCCATAATCTCTATTAGTTTTCTTTTTTTATATATGTTATGATAATGTTTAGGCAAACAATAGAGTTGACTACTATATAAACCCATAATAGTGGTATTGTTCCTGCAAAAATATAATATATCCATAATCCTATAATAGCGAGCATTCCTATTGTAGTGATTGGGATTGTATCTCCATTCTCATAAAGACAAGAATAAGTTATAACTCCAATAGCAACCCAAGCATAAACAGGATTCCATAGATTCCAGTAGTCGCATAAATAAGATGTTAGAAAGCTACCTCCCAAATAGAGAGAAGAAAAGAATAATCCCAATATGATTCTTTCTATTAATTTTTGTATATTTTCCATTGACAGTCTTATCTAGGTGCAATAAATAAACTATTCGTATAACTAAAATTAGAGAATGCAATTATCAATGTAATTGTTACTGATAATAAGAATATAGCAACACTAGTTCCAAGTGCTATACCACACCAACTAGCAGCATTTTCTGAATATGTTTTAGCTTCTGCATAATTCCCCATTCTATATGCTTCACTTATTTTTAAAGCATTTACGATTCCTGCAATACCAAAAGGTAAGCAACAGAAGATAGTAACCAATATAGATTCTATTAAATAACTTTTGGGTATAGTTGGTGATGGAGGAGGAATCTCTAGCAATAAATCAGATAATTCAGATATTTCTTTTGCTTCTATCCAATTATCCAATCCAGACGTCCAAATATAGGTAGTAGGTTTAATACCTCTTTCTCTTAGTTCTTGGAGCTCAAATGGTCCTTCCTTATGTCCTTGCTCCAAAATGTAATAAGCATTCATTTTGTATGTTTCAAAGGTTAAATATGTTTCTAGTAATCCACCATAAAATAATAATGGCTAAATACCACCATATATATATATTATTGTGTATCATCATGTACAAGTTTGGTCTACTACATCTGTAGTACTCTGCTAATAATAATATTACAATTATAGGAAGTGTGAATACTAATAAAGCATTATAATGGAATGCTTTCAAGACTTCTAAATGCAACAAACTATGTATTGCTCTTTGAGAACCACATCCAGGGCATTGTAATCCTGTTAGAAGTAAGAAAGGACATTTAGGAAAGATGCTATAATTACAAGGATCGTAAAAAAAGAAAATTATAATTAGTACTAATAGAGTTATAGCTATCCCAATATTCTTTCGTTTCATTATCGTCTAATAATTTGCACCTATCAGTATATAAATACCTAAAACCATAAGGTAAAGTACCCAGAAAATCAACATAGAAAAGAGTCCCCAAAGTGTCCACTTCTTTGCTTGTCTAGAATGATTTAATGCTTGTTCATATTGCCCACTATAATAAAGTGTTTCTATTTTTGTAGCATTAACTATACCTATAATTCCAAAAGGCAAACAGCAGAAAATAGTAACTAAAATAGATTCTACTAACCAAGTTTTAGGCATAGTATTAGTATTTACTACTACTGGTGGCTCTGGTGGTAAACTGGAAAGTAGATTAGATAATTCTGGAACTTGTTTTGCAGGTTTCCAATCAGGCAACCCTACTGTCCACACCATTGTGTTTGGAGTAATACCCTTATTAGATAATTCTTCTATAGAAAATGGTCCTTGCTTGACATTGTTAATTAATATGTGAAAGTCCATAATGTTTTTATTGCGCTTACCTATTCCCTTTAGTAAGCAGTCATAGTATTAGAAGCATAGGGAATATAATAATGGCTGTTTTGATTTGTGTGCTATTATAATGCTTCATTGATTGAGCTTCGAAATATAATAATTAATATCGATATTATTACTAACATTTTAGGATAAAAAACTTTAATGCTGAAATTAATTCCAATTGGTAATTAGAATTTGAACCTCTTAAATAGGTAAGTTTCTGTTTCATAATCTATTATCGTTTATTATGCCTACCTGTTCCCTGTAGTAAGCTATTATAAATAGGAAAGGTGTGAGAACTAATCGCATATCTGTTCCAAGGTATCGCCAAACACCCCAACTACAAATACACAACAGTTGCCCACACCAAAACGATATATAGACTATCAATGATAGGTATATAACATTAGTGTGGGCGTTGTGCATATCCTCGTAGTTGTAAAATTTTGGCGAATTTCTGGAACAAGGATAATGCAAAACGCCTTTCGTTAAATTAATATGTCCTCCTATTACTAGGATTGGCACAAAGATAACGAAAGCGTCTGAATTGGCAAGAACTATTGTTCATTAAATGTTGAGGCTTGTATTAAGTAAGCTCAGCTTTAGTCAGTAATCGTTTCACTTGTACTATCTGGAACTTACATCCCTTAGAAGTAACGAACCCTTGTTCATTAAGTAGGTTTGTCATTTCAGATAGCGACTTTCCTTGTAATACTAAAGAACGTAATAAAGCGATTGCACGCATATTATTAGGATTACTCTCAGCTTTAGCCTTATTCGTTTTAGCGCTGTTACTGATTGCTTGCTCAAACTTATTCATCAAGTTTTCAGACTTTCCCAATTTAATGCCTCTAGCTTTCTTGGCTTGTAGGGATTGTTTGGTGCGTTGACTAATAAGGTTTGCTTCATATTCAGCGATACTACTAATAATATGCAGTATCAATCTGTTTGCTTGTGGAAAATCACAGAATACAATCTCCACATCGCTTTCCAATAACTTAGAAGTAAATGCGACATTCCTAGATAGCCTGTCTAACTTGGCAACTATTAAAACAGAATTAGTTTTCCTGCATAATGCTAGTGCTTCCATTAGTTTAGGTCTATTTGACTTCTTACCAGATTCAGTTTCTACGAACTCAGTAATTAGAGGATTGTCTTTTAAGTGATTCTTAATAATTTCTCGTTGTGCTTCCACTCCTAAACCAGAAACCTGCTGTTTCATTGTGGACTGTCTTAGATATGCTACGAATGTTTTCATCTCCATTTTACTTAGTAAGTTACAAATACTAAACGACCATTTAGCTTATGTAAGTTGAGTATCCAATAAAGGATACCCAACCAATTTAAAAGGGTCTGTTACCATACTTGTAATCTAAGATAGAATTGCATACCCTATTATAAAATGAGAATCCACAACCAGTACAAAAATAGCTTTCGTAAATAGCTGCATATTCTCCTTGTTGTATGTTATCACTATCTAAGCAAAAATCAAACTTATGCAACCAATACATTAATGCTTGCAAGCGTTTGATGTATTGTAAGTTGTTCTCACAATCACACAACTTTTCCTGTAATGTAGTAATATGATTTACTGCATTGGCAATTTCTTTTCTATTCATAACATTCTGCTATTAATGATCACTAGAATTAAGTAAACTAACTATAATGATTCCCATTTCTGATTCTTCATAAGCTAATTCCTTTTCTTGTCTTTGGTAAATTCTATGTAGTCTCTGTAAGTTATGCTTTTAGAATGGTTTTCCTTTGGTTGCTTGAATAAGCCAATCACACATAATAATAGTATAAGCATACCTCCTACAGGACAAATGGCAAAACATAGTCCAATAGCTAAAAGAAGAAAGATGATAATTCCAATTTCCTGCATAAGCTCTAATTTTAATAATGAATAATAAGTGAATTTTGAGTAAATGAGAACTTAAATAAGAAAGTCCATTAATCAGTCTAGAAAGTACATTCCACTAGTAAGTCATTCATAACATTGCGCTATGATGAACTAAAATAGGTACTACTTTCAGCGATTGATTCTATGGACTTTCACGTATAAGTTTCCATTTATCTCAATTCTAGGTGGGGGGCTTAATAGGTTACAATAAACGTGCTTGAGTAATACTTGTGCTGTTTTAATTTAGTCTTTAGCTATTTTACATAGATAAACTAGTAGAGGAAATAACCTTTAATATTAAAAGGTAGGGGGTGTTAATTTAGGTGGTATTATTATATATCCTCATATAGTATATGTAGTAATAAGATATACTATTTACTTAACTATAAAATAATATTAGATTCTATTTTATCTTTCTTTTTACTCTTTCTTCCAATAGTACCATTAAGCAATTTTCTCATAAACGCACGTATATTCTTGACGCCTTCAAAATTATTCTTCTTATACTTCTTGTAAATCATACATTCCCTAGATAGAGGACTATTATTACTTTCATTAACCATAATCATGTGGTCAAACATTGCTTTGACCTTTTCTACATAATCTTGTTTAGGCTTGTCAATCATTAAGCCTTTGGCTTTTAAAATCAGACAGTCGTCAATTTCATCTAGTAAATCTAAATCCTTTAATTGCTCTATGTATTGACTAATAGTATTATGTCCCATGTGAATATGCTCTTTCAATTTCCTCATGGATGATAATTTGATAATATAACTATGTGGTTCTGTTACACTGAACAGTTTTAGTATGAATCCTCTTAGTTTCAAATTTAGGGTATTGTAATTATCATAAAATTTTCTATGTATTCTTCTGTAATTACCTAAACTTACTTTATTAAATCTGTACATAGTCCAATGCCTATCTTTCTGTTTGGAATCTATATCATGTATGCTGACTTCCTTTGTTGCTCTTAGTTTGTCATTGAAAGACAATGTACCTTTACTCTTCTTATAATTATCAGGCTCTTCTCCTACAAAACCTGCAAGCTGTTCTAATGTAGTATTAGTTTCTAAAGTACATTTATCTGCTGTTAGTAGTAAGGTATAAGTCCTGTACACATCTGAACAATTTAGATTCTGAATCAGATTATTGCTCATTACTGTGTACTCCTTGAATGGAAGTTTCGTGTCTTTCATAAGGCAAACGCTCAATATGTTTATTTAAAGTAATCTGGTTTGTCTTTAATAAGAATCTCATATTAGTGGAACTTAGTCTGTTCACTTTTCTTAATTCGCTTAGTCTCTCATAGAAATTATTATTGTAATACCACATAATAATTGATTTGTGTATTATTACTTAGCTCACCTATTAAAAAGTTCGTAAGAACTTTGCAGATAGGCTATATGGAATGTAGTATCTAGGAATGTAGACAGGGGGTGAATAAGCACGCTCTAAAAAGGGAATAAGCACACCCTTATAATCTGATAATATCAGCTTCTTATCTGTGATTATTAAATACTTAGTAAGCCAATTTCTGTAATGGCACATATATAGTGTAATGTCTTCCATTTCTATGTACCTTGCGTCTCATGTAGCCATTAAATTGTGCCCACATTCCAATCTGGAACTTATTATCTGGTATGTTGTGTTTTAAGGCTTTAAGTCTGATTTCTTCAAAGGTAAATTCTTCCATATTAAATTAGTTAAGGTTAGATTATTGCTAATACGAGTAACTTGGTGGAAAATAAAGAATCTGGGATCAGTGAATCGAAGTAATACAAAGATACTGAACTTTTGGGGAGCGACCTAATGGTTAACTCGTAATCTTAGAAAATAGACTAGAGATATTTCTAAGATAAAATAAACGCATTAAAACTTAACTATAAATAGAAAAATAAACATGCAATATTTTATATTCAACGACATATTACATATTTTCATCATTACAGTAACTTAATTGGGAATTAATTATTTACCATTTTTGTACTCGAAAGTTTCTTGACATATCCATATTTATCCATTATATTCCACACATCTTCATAACTATATTCTCCAAAAATCTCTTCATTAAACAAATTATTATTATTTGATGTTACACTAAAATCATTAACTAAATCTCTTACTATCTCTGGAGCTTTAAATGGATTATTAAATGTAACAGTTGCATCATCAACAATACAATATGATTTATTTGCAGAAACTGTACATACCAAAATATTGTATCGCAATCCAATCTTCAATTTAACATGTAACAATCGACGATTTGTGCCATAATTGTAAATAAGTATAGTTTCAATTAACTGATTACACACTTCCTTCTTTTCTCCCAAGCTCAAATCTCTAATAAGATATTTAGAGAAATCATAATCAGCCACTATAATATCATTCAAAAGTAAGTTTTTAGCTTTATACTCGTTTATAATTCCTTCTAATCTCAACTTTTCAGATATTAAACTCGACTTTTGTTCTGCAAATTCTTCATCACTAAACAATTCTTTCAAATAGGCTGTACCCAATCTATTTATTTGAGCTATAATATTCGCAATATCTTTCTGTAATTCAAGTATAGTTGTCTCATTTTGAAACAATTCTAATTTACATTTTTCCTTTTCTTCCAAACATTTTTCTTTAAAAGTATTATATGTATAAACATCCTTTACAGCTTCCCAAACAATAAAATCTGCTATTTCAGCTTTAATCGAACCATTTTTACAATAAACTCTATTATTTACGTTAGCTCTAATATCTCCATCTCGATATTCTCGTTGTTTATTATTATTCCCTATCACATAAAATTTCCCACATACTCCACAGACTAATAATCCTCGTAATAATGTTATTATCTCCTTACTTTTATCTTGTTGACTTCGATTAAGAATTGCTCTATTTCGACATTCATCATATAATTCTTTACCAATAATAGCAGGAGCATCAAAATATCTTATTTTTTTCTCAACAGGAGATTCTTCTGTCTTTTTCTTTATTATATTTTCCAATTTACCTTTACCATAATAAACTGTATTCTTCAATAACTGACTTATTGTACCCTTAACCCAAACAATATCCTTTCTCCTACTTTTTAATGGAACTCTATTAGCATTAAATATATCTGCAATGTATTGAGTATCCTTTCCATCTCGATACAATTCAAAAGCCTGCTTTACATATTTTGCTTCTTCCTCTTTAATGTAAAGGTGTTTATTTTCCAAATAATAACCAAATGGTGCAATATTAGTATAACTATGTCCCTTCAATAACGCATTTTCCTTCCCAGACTTCATCATAGCCTTTCTATTTTCAGCATCCATTTGTGCAAATACTCCTAACAAATAGAGATACATTCCAGTCAAAGCATCCAATTTGCCATCATCACCAAGCGTTATAATATTTCTTTCCTTAAAATGTAAACATATTCCTTTTTCTGCAAATTCATTGACCAAATTAATAAAATCAATAGCTCTCCTCGACAATCTTGTAATATCCCAGATAAAAATTCTATCAACATCATCTTTCGTTAATTTACGCATCTCTGATAGTTGTTCTCTAATATCCATTTTCAATACAGCAGATTTCTTTTCTTCAAATACATGAATTATTTCAAAATCCATCATTTTAGCAAAAGTTCTAAGTTCAACTTCTTGCCTATCATAATTTTGGTCTGTTGTAGATACTCTTAAATAAATTGCTGCCTTCTTCATATTCCATACTATTAATGCAGCAAATATAAGTTGTTTTTCATAAATGTACAATAGTAATTGAAAAAAAAGAGTAAGTGCGACTATATTCTTCCTGCTTGTCCTACAGATGAGGAGATACAAGCGATAGAAGATAAGGTAAACGAAGTTATCAGTCAAAATCTGCCCGTAACTGTTGAGTTTATGACTCATGAGCAGGCTAAAGCCATCGTAGATCTGAGCAAACTTCCTGCTGACGCCAGTGAGACTCTTCGTATTATACGCATAGGAGATTATGACGCCTGCGCCTGTATAGGGTTACACGTGTCCAATACCTCAGAAGTAGGAACCTTCAAAATCATCAGTCATGATTACGATGAAGAAAGACAAACTTTAAGATTAAGATTCAAACTCATTGATAAGAAATAGATTATCAAATTAATATCTATATTATATAAAATAAATATATCGCGATTACATTTTGTCACCAAACAGGCAAAATTGGCATTATTAAAATGACAAATAGACATTTTTAGTCTCAGAATTCTTTTGGCATAAGGTTTGCACTAATAGCAGTGAACGACGGTTCGAAAGCAGACAGTAAGAGTCGGGATGCTCCCCTCTGCGGAAAGCAACGAACCGAAATTCAAGAGTGAATAAACCGAATGTTTAACTAAAAGATAGGAGACTAAGATTATGATGCCTGTTAGAAGAACTCAAAGTTGGTTACCAAGTATTTTTAACGATTTCTTTGATAACGATTGGATGGTAAAAGCAAATGCAACTGCACCTGCAATCAATGTTTTTGAAACAGAAAAAGAATACAAAGTTGAACTGGCTGCTCCGGGAATGACAAAAGAGGACTTCAATGTTCGCATTGATGAAGACAACAACCTCGTTATCTCCATGGAGAAGAAGACTGAAAACAAAGAAGAGAAGAAAGAAGGTCGCTATCTACGTCGCGAATTCTCTTATTCTAAGTTTCAGCAGACCATGATTCTGCCGGATAATGTAGATAAAGAAAAAATTTCCGCCGCAGTAGAAAACGGGGTTTTGAGCGTCCAACTTCCTAAGATTTCTGAAGAAGAAGTGAAGAAGGCCGAAAAGCAAATCGAAGTAAAATAATACAGTAACCACGATTCATCCCAAGGGGTGAAAACAATAATAAAAACAGCTCTTTTCCAACCAATAAGGATAAGAGCTGTTTTTTATATAATCAAATTCTCAACTATTGATTTTTCCGATAACTGATCACCGCCCAGGTATTGAACCCCAGTGCAAAAAGAAACAAGACTCCTATTTCAGACAGCAGTTCCAACAAGCTGCTTCCTTTGAGGTATACCATACGCATTCCTTCCATAAAGTACTTCAAAGGATTGAAATAAGTGATCACCTGTGCCCATTCAGGCATACTGCTCACCGGAGTGAATAATCCGCTCATCAACATCAGAATCAGCATAAAAAAGAACATTACAAACATAGACTGCTGCATAGTTGCCGAATAATTGGATATAACGAGCCCAAAGCCGGACATAACAAATACAAACAAAATCGCCAAAAAATAAATCACGATGAAATGCCCTACAGGAGTTATTCCATAAAGCAACCAGGCTAACAAAAAGCACAAAGTCAATACGATAAAGCCTGTGATCCAGTAAGGTAAAAGTTTAGCCAGAATAAAAGTAAATTTCGGTACAGGAGTCACATTAATCTGTTCGATCGTTCCTACCTCCTTCTCACTAACCACATTCAGGGCGGGCAAAAATCCGCATATCAAAGTCAACAACATTCCCATCAAAGCAGGAATCATATAAAGTTTATAATTCAGATTCGGGTTAAATAATCCCTGCATATCGATACGAATGGAAGGGGCACTGCCCGACGCAGATACGGCATCAGGATATTCTGCACGTAACTCGGCTGCATAGTTATTGATAATAGTGCCCAGATAAGAACTGCCCAGCCCTCCTTTCGTTCCATTTACCGAATTGGCTGCAATCAGTATATGGGCTTCTCCTTTGTTCATCCAGTCCCGCTCCAGGTGCCTAGGGATCTCCATTATAATATCCGCTGTTCCCAGTTCAATATTCCGTAATCCATCCTCATAAGATGCCGGTACTTCCGTCAGACGGAAATAGGTAGAAGCCGCAATCTTATTTACCAGCCGCTGAGAAATCACCGAATGATCGTTGTCTACAACATTCAGCTGGATATTCTTTATTTCCATATTCACAGCCCAGGGCATCAGCAACATGATCATACAGGGAAAGATAAGAATCAATCTCGGCAGAAACGAATTGCGAAGCAACTGTTTAAACTCTTTTTCTATCAGAAATTTTATCATAATAAATTCCTTTATTCCAATCGATATTTAAATTTCCTGATACTGATGGTAATAAGCACTACTGCCATCAGCAACAAAATACCAATCTCTTTAAGTACCAGCACAACCGGCACTCCTTCAATCATCAGTTTGCGTACAGCCTGAATATACCAGCGGGCGGGAATAATGTCCGATATGGCCCGGAGAATCACCGGCATACTTTCTACCGGAAAAATCATTCCGGACAAAACCATGGTGGGCATCATCAATATCATTCCGGATGCCAGCATGGCCGCCACCTGTGTACTTGTCACGGAAGAAATCAGTAAGCCCAAAGCCAGCGACACGAAAATAAAGAGCAAAGACACTATCACCAGCCAAAACAAACTCCCCACTACCGGCACATCCAGTACAAAGACTGAAAGCAGCAAAATGGTTGTCAGATTGACAAAAGATAAAACAAAATAAGGTACCGCCTTGGCCAGCACGATAAACAATGGTTTTACCGGAGATACCAGCAATACTTCCATCGTGCCCGTCTCTTTTTCACGAACTATGGAAATAGAGGTCATCATCGCGCAAATCAGCATTAAAATCAATCCCATGACTCCGGGCACAAAGTTGTAGGCACTCTTCATCTGCGGATTATACAGCAATTTGACATCCGGAGTCAAACGCGAAACGAACACATTGGGAGGCAACATCTCCTGTCCTGCCGAAGAAACAATGCTGGCTGCATAATTACTCTGCGAGGTAGACATATTGGGATCGGTTGCATCGACTATCAGCTGCACACGGGCATCCCCCGTATAAAGTCCGTCGGCAAAACGCTCTCCAAATACAATTGCCATATCTATCTTATTTTTCCGGAAGGCAGTTTCCATCTCCTGTGGAGAATGAAAACGGGTGGTAACCGTGAAATATTCACTCGCATCCAACCGGTCTATAATTTTCCTTGTCACCACATCATTCGAAGGATCAAGAACTGCCAGCCGGACATTCTTCACTTCCGTACTGATAGCAAACCCAAACAGAATAATCTGCACGACCGGCATTCCCAACAGGATCAGCATAGTACGCCGGTCACGAAAAATATGATAAAATTCTTTCTTTACGAAAGCAATAAATTGTTTCATAATCAATCCGCTTTACGCACCGCATGGCGGGCAAGTTGTTGAAACACATCATCCATTGTCTCCACACCAAACTGTTCTTTCAGCCGGGCCGGCGTATCCAGTGCCTTGATCTGGCCGTCCACCATAATCGATATCCGGTTGCAATATTCCGCTTCATCCATATAGTGTGTGGTAACAAATACAGTGATTCCACGATCGGCAGCCTGATAAATCAGCTCCCAGAACTGCCTGCGAGTAGCAGGATCAACTCCTCCGGTCGGTTCATCAAGGAAGACTATTTTCGGCTCATGGAAGATGGAGACAGAAAAGGCCAGTTTCTGTTTCCAACCCAAAGGAAGTTTTTTCACCAACGTATCTCGTTCGTCTGCAAATCCCAGGCGTTCTAACAATTCATCTGTCTTTTCTTCAATCTCCATCTCCTTCATCCCATAAATTCCGGCAAAGAGACGGATATTCTCCCAGACTTTAAGATCCTCATACAAAGAGAATTTCTGACTCATATATCCGATATGCCTTTTGACTTGTTCGGCTTCCCGAAAGATGTCATAGCCTGCCACCTTTCCTACTCCCGAAGTCGGACGACTCAATCCGCAAAGCATACGCATCGCAGTCGTCTTACCTGCTCCATTGGCTCCAAGAAAACCGAAAATTTCTCCCCGCTGCACTTGAAAAGAGATATGATCGACTGCCGTAAAATGTCCGAAGGATTTGGTCAGCTGCTCCACCTCGATAACAGGAGCTGCCATCTGTTGCGCCTCCTCCCGTTCCAAGGGTGGCGGACAAAGAATGGAAGCAAACTTCTGAAGAATCCGTTCGGGCGTATCGATTCCGTGCACCTGCCCGTGATTAATAAAAGCAATCCGGTCGCATTGACGAGCCTCATCCATAATAGGAGTGGAAACAATGATCGTAATCCCCTGTTTTCTCAAATTACGGAGCATCTGCCAAAATTCTTTCCGAGACACAGGATCTACACCCGTAGTCGGTTCATCCAGAAATAAAATATCAGGTTTATGAATCAGGGAACAGCTCAATGCCAGCTTCTGCTTCATACCTCCCGACAAAGCGCCTGTCCTTCTTTTTTTAAAAGGCTCGATCTGCTGATAAATATCTTTAATCAAATCATAGTTTTCCTGTATCGACGTATGAAATACCGTAGCAAAAAATTCCAGATTCTCTTCTACGGAAAGGTCCTGATAAAGCGAGAACCGTCCGGGCATATATCCTACTTTCGTACGAATCTGTTTGTAATCCGTCACCACATCCAGTCCGTTGACAGTTGCCGTACCTTTATCAGCCAACAGTAAAGTGGTCAGGATGCGGAATAAGGTACTCTTCCCCGCCCCGTCAGGACCGATCAGCCCGAAAATTTCTCCCTGCTCTACCGCAAAAGAAACCTCTTTCAGTGCCTCTACTTTCCCGTAGCTCTTGCTGATTTCCTTTACAACGACTATGGGTTCTCCTTTTTCCATACCACACCTCCATACATACCAATCTTCAACGAACCGTCATTTTTCACGGCAATCTTCACTGCGTATACCAGATTGGCACGTTCATTTTTAGTCAGAATCGTTTTGGGGGTAAACTCCGAACGGTCCGAAATCCAAGTGACCACACCGGGATAGGCTTTCTGTTCCGAATTTCCATAATCGGAATACACCGTCACTTTATCCCCCAATTTCACTTGGGACAATTGCTCTGAAGTAACATAAGCCCGCAAATACATCCGGTCTACCTCACCCACTTTAAACAACGGTTTGCCAACGGATGCCAGTTCTCCCGCTTCCGCATATTTTGCCAGTACCGTACCTTCAATAGGCGACTGAATATGGCACTTGTTCAACTGGTCTTCTACCTGTGCCACTTGTATACTGACCGAATTCCCCTGTTCCGTCAGACTGTTCGTACTCTTCATCAATGAGGATTCCTGAGCAATCAACTGCCGCTGAAGCAAGGTTACCTGTGCATCCCAGTCATCCAGTTGTTTCTGATTGGCAGCTCCGGCAGCAAGCAGGTTCTCTACCCGCTTCTTTTCCCTTTGCGCTGTAGTAATTTGCTGTTTGGTAGCGGCTATCTGTTTGGCCAGATCGGGACGCTGGCTTTCCACCGATTTCATGCTTGCTTCCAGTTGCAACTTTTTCAGATATAGCTGGACAGTATCTACCAGCCCTACTTCTTCGCCGGCTTTCAATCTTGTTCCTTCTTCCACTTCCAGTTGCAGCAGTTTTCCCGCCGCTTCGGCGGAAACGATCACTTCCGTAGCTTCAAAGGTTCCTGTTGCATCATAATCGGGCGTTCCGTTTCCACAGGCAGAAAGCATCCATACTGCCATCCCGTATATTCCTATTTTTGTCATTCGTTTCATATCTGACAGATTTTTATTAATGATTAGTAGTATATTTCAATTGATAGATACCCATCAACCGTTGAATCTCATGCATTGCCTTCGCCTGACGGGCAAGACTCTCATTCGTGAGTTCTCTGAGCATTTCTGTCACTGTCAACGTACCATTCGCTACTTTGGCTTCCGCAGCCCGACGAATATTCGTACGCAACCGGATAATTTCATCATCATCCTGCATCTGCTTCTCCAACGAACGGACAGACTGATCCTGCTGCGTCATTTCCAGTCTCGTATTAAAAAGAAACACATCCCGATTGCTATCCAGTTGCTGCCGTTTGTTTTCAATCACCCGACGGTCATTCTTCAACGTATACAGACTTCCGAAATTCCATGAAAGCCGGATACCTGCAATATAATAAGGAGAAAATTCATTCTTCAGCATATTTAATCCCGGATTACCGTAAGCTCCCTGCACAAACAATCCGAAATGAGGAAGATGGCGCACATTCAAGGCTTTCTCTTGTACCTGCAAACCGGCTCCCTGTGCGTCAAACCACGACAGTTCCGGTCGGCGAATCTCACTGACAGCCGACAGTTCGTTTTGAGGAACAGGCTTCTCCAATACTGTCTCCGTCGAAAGCACCTCTCCCATCAATAACGAAAGCATCTTCAAATAAGCCATACGGGAAGAAGTCAGTTCCACTCTCTTCTGGCGGGTATTCAATTGCTCCACTTTCACAGCATCCAGATCGGCCTGATTGGCTATTCCATTGTCCACATAAGCTGTAATCTGACGGAAGTTCCGTCCCAGTTCATCTTGCAGCAAGGCATTCTGAGCCAACTGCTCATCCAACATAAGAATTCCAAAATACAAATCATTCACACGGCCATTCAACGCATACATATCGACGTTCAACTTTTCCCTGTCAATCTCCGCTTCCGCCGTAGCCTTTTTCTTCTGCATCCGGATTCCTCCGCCATCCCATATCTGTTGCTGTAACTCCAGCATCACCTGATACTGGTCTTTGGCCATCCCTTTGATATCCACACCGGGAATGGCAATGGGTAACTCCGTCACATCACTTTGATAAGACGCCTTTGCCGAAAGAGCAAACTGAGGCAAGTATCCCCTCGCCGCATTTTCCAGATTATATTCTTTCGTCTTCTCCACTAAATCATATTGACGCACCAACGGATAGTTATCCTGCGTTTTTTGCTGACATTCTTCTAGTGTTATATGCCCGGTCTGCCCATACATTCCGGGCATGAACAGTAAAAGCGAAAGACTAAAAATAATTCTTTTCATACGCATTTTTTCTATGAATTCTTCAAAAGACAAAGATAGACCTTTAAGTAATAGTTTCACATTCTGATAGTTGGAAAATATGTCCCAATAGTTCGATTCATCCTAAAAAAAGAGAAGATTCAAGGGCTATTTCTTATCTTTGCCGGAAAAGAACTGAGAAAATGGAACAGAAGAAACCGATGGAATTAGGCCTCCAACTGTTGAAGGATATAAATATAGTACGTCACAACGAATTTCGCTTCATCAATGCCGAATTCGGATTTGTGACAAGTTTCTCTAAAATGGAAACGACTATCTTCAGTGTCGGACAACCGTACCGGCTACAGGAAGGCCGTATTGCTATTGTCACTAATGGCTCGGCACGTGTTTTAATCAATCTGATCGAATATATTTTCCTGCCCGACCATATATCCCTGATAGCTCCCAACTCTATCATACAAATCATAGAAGTATCTCACGATTTTGATGCTCACATGATGGCAGTAGACCTGAACTTTCTGCCGATATCCGGAAAGGAAGAATTCTTCACCCATTTCCTCCAACAAAAGAAAAATCTCCTGTTTCCACTGTCTACCGAAGAACAAATACAGATAGAGAATTTTGTGACGGTCATGTGGAGTGTATTGCAAGAACCTGTATTCAGAAAAGAGGTCATTCAGCATTTACTGGTAGGATTACTATATAATATAGAGTATATAGCCAAAAGCAAAGGGCAGGCCGAACTCAGTCCATTAACCCATCAAAACGATATTTTTCAGCGCTTCATTTCTTTGGTCAACACCTATAGCAAGACAGAGCGGAATGTCAGTTTCTATGCGAATAAACTTTGTCTCACTCCCCGTTATCTGAACACTGTAATCCGGCAAACCAGCCAGCAAACAGTAATGGACTGGATAAACCAGTCCATTATACTAGAGGCTAAAGTATTGCTAAAACATAGCAACCGCCTTGTTTATCAGATATCAGATGAATTAAACTTTCCCAATCCGTCTTTTTTCAGCAAGTTTTTCAAACGAATGACCGGAATGACGCCTCAGGAATATCAAAAGAATTAAGGATTACTTTGAAAACTCCTTTATCCGCTGTTCTTCATCCAGTTTACAAATCAACAGTGTATTATCTTTCTCAGCAATGATATATCCATCCAGACCCTGAATAACGACCCGTTTCTCTTCACTGGTATGTACGATGCAGTTCTTGCTTTCGTACAAACGGACATCGGCCCCTACCGTAGCATTTCCGGATTTATCTTGTGGCAACAGTCCGCGGAGCGCTCCCCAGGTCCCCAAGTCCGACCAACCGAAAGAAGCCGGAAGTACATAGATTTCCTGTGCTTTTTCCATTACGGCATAGTCTATGGAAATAGCTTCGCAGGTAGGGAACAGCTTTTTAATCGTTTCATTTTCCTTCTCCGTATAGAAATCGGGGAAAATACGATCGAAGATTTGCGCTATGCCCGGAGCATATACACGCATCACGGAAGTGATAGTACGCACATTCCAAACAAAAATTCCTGCATTCCAGAAGTAGTTACCCTCGGCCAGATATCTGTCGGCAGTCTCCCTGTCCGGTTTTTCCTTGAATGCATCTACCGTAAAAATCTCTTTATCAGTCATGATCTGATCTCCGGCAGCAATATATCCATATCCGGTTTCCGGGCGAGTCGGTTTGATACCCAGCGTTACGATAGCACTGCTGTTGTCAGTAAAACGAAGTGCTTTCTCTACTACCCGGCGGAATTCACCTGTATTGATAACCAATGCATCCGACGGAGTCACCACCACATTGGCGTTCGGATGTTTTTTCTTGATTTTCCAGCAAGCATAGGCGATGCAGGGAGCAGTGTTTCGTGCACAAGGCTCTGCAAGGATATTGCTTTCAGGAATCTCCGGCAATTGCTCCCGGACGATATCAATATATTTCTCGGACGTCACTACCCACACATTTTCCCGTGGACAGACGCCATCAAAACGATCAGCAGTCAGTTGAATCAACGTACGCCCGCATCCCATTACATCAATAAATTGCTTGGGACATTCCGGTGCACTCATCGGCCAAAAACGACTACCGATGCCACCAGCCATAATTACGATATGATTATCCATGCTCATATTACTCCCCTGTTTTAGAATATTTGTGAAATAATTGCGCAATTTACACCAATTTGTCCAATCATGCAACTTATAGACATTAAAAAAAGATAGTGACACTATACAGGAAGGATAGTGTAAGCATACTGACAGGATAGTGACACTATCCCATGCTTATAGTGACACCATCCCAAAAACAGAAATTCATAAAAAAAGCCGCCCCCGAATGCACGGGAACGACTTTTCCAACTTATTATACAACAATTTATTATTTCTTACTTATACTCTTCCCAGCTCTTGATGGCAATATCATCAACGGTCATCGTACAGAAAGCATTGATAAATGCACTTGCCAGACGGGCGTTCGTTATCAACGGCACGTTCAGGTCGATAGCCGCGCGACGTATTTTATATCCATTGTCCAGTTCTCCGGCAGTCAGGTTCTTCGGGATATTGACTACCATGTCAATTTCCTTATTATGAAGCATTTCCAATGCCTGCGGATGTCCTTCTTCACTCGGCCAGTAGACAAGCGTACTTTCAATGCCGTTCTCAGCAAAGGTTTTATGAGTACCGCCGGTTGCAAAAAGTTTGTATCCCTTGTTTACCAACATACGTGCTGCATCCATCATATCAGCCTTCTGCTTCATTGTACCCGTAGAAAGCAGGATGTTCTTTTTAGGAATACGGTAGCCGACAGACAGCATGGCTTTCAGTACGGCACAGGAAGTGTCACTTCCGATACAGCCGACCTCACCTGTAGAAGCCATATCCACTCCCAATACAGGGTCAGCTTTCTGCAAACGGTTGAAAGAGAACTGCGAAGCCTTAATTCCCACATAGTCCAGTTCAAAGAGATTCTTTTCCGGTTTCTCCACAGGAAGACCCAGCATCACTTTGGTTGCCAGCTCAATGAAGTTTATCTTCAGCACTTTGCTGACAAACGGGAAAGAACGGCTGGCACGCAGATTACATTCGATTACCTTAATATCATTATCTTTTGCCAGGTATTGGATGTTGAACGGACCGGAAATATTCAATGCCTTGGCAATCTCACGGCTGATGCGTTTGATGCGACGGACAGTTTCCACATACAACTTTTGCGGAGGAAACTGAATAGTAGCATCACCGGAGTGTACACCGGCAAACTCAATATGTTCGCTGATTGCATAGGCTATGATTTCACCATTCTGCGCCACAGCATCCATTTCCACTTCCTTCGCATGTTCGATAAACTGGCTTACTACCACCGGATGTTTCTTTGATACATTGGCAGCCAGTTTCAGGAAACGTTCAAGCTCTTCCTGATTGGAGCAGACATTCATTGCAGCACCCGAAAGCACATAAGACGGACGGACAAGAACCGGGAAACCGACTTCATCGACAAACTCGTTAATATCTTCCAGCGATGTCAACTCACGCCAGCGTGGCTGGTCTACACCGATACGGTCGAGCATTGCAGAGAACTTTTCACGGTCTTCGGCATTGTCGATGCTCTGAGCACTTGTTCCCAGTATGTGAATGTTCTGGGCATCCAGACGTAAAGCAAGGTTATTCGGAATCTGACCACCGGTAGATACGATGACACCATGCGGATTTTCCAGTTCAAGAATATCCATTACCCTTTCGAATGTCAGTTCGTCAAAGTAGAGACGGTCGCACATGTCATAGTCTGTAGATACCGTTTCCGGATTATAGTTGATCATAACACTGCGCCAACCTTCCTTGCGAATGGTATTCAGAGCCTGCACACCGCACCAGTCAAACTCTACAGAAGAACCGATACGGTAGGCACCGGAACCCAATACGACGATGGATTTATGGTCACCCAGATAATGTACATCGTTTGCCACTCCGCTATAGGTCAGATACAGATAATTGGTCTGCGCCGGATATTCGGCAGCCAGTGTATCGATCTGTTTTACCACCGGAAGGATACCGGCAGCCTTACGATACTTGCGGACATACAGGCTTCCATTTTCCATATCACCTTCATAACCAATGGCTCGGGCAATCTGGAAATCGGAAAAGCCCTGAACTTTAGCCTTGCGAAGCAGTTCCACAGGCAGATCGGCAATCTGTTTATGATTATTTCCCCATTCGTGCATTTCTTCCGAAGTCTTCATTATATTCATCAACTTCTGAAGGAACCATTTGTCAATCTTCGTCAGTTCATGCACCTGATCGATGGTGTATCCTGCACGGAAGGCTTTTGAGATCACAAAAATACGTTTATCGGTCGGTTCGCGCAGTGCTTTGTCAATATCAGGGATTACTAGTTCTTTGTTTTCCACGAATCCGTGCATTCCCTGTCCGATCATACGGAGGCCCTTCTGAATAGCTTCTTCAAAAGTACGTCCGATTGCCATCACTTCACCTACCGACTTCATGGAAGAACCCAGTTCCTTGTCTACACCATGGAATTTTCCCAAGTCCCAACGTGGAATCTTACATACCACATAGTCCAAAGCCGGTTCGAAGAAAGCAGAAGTAGTCTTTGTCACCGAGTTCTTCAAGTCGAAGAGTCCGTAGCCGAGTCCCAGTTTGGCAGCCACGAATGCCAACGGATATCCGGTTGCCTTAGAGGCCAGGGCCGAGGAACGGGAAAGACGGGCATTTACTTCGATGACGCGATAATCTTCCGATTCGGGGTCGAAAGCATACTGTACATTACATTCGCCGACAATACCGATGTGGCGGATGATACGGATAGCCAGTTCACGAAGTTTATGATATTCACTGTTGGTCAGTGTTTGAGACGGAGCAATAACGATAGACTCACCGGTATGAATACCCAGCGGGTCAAAGTTCTCCATATTACAAACTGTAATACAGTTGTCAAAACGGTCGCGGACGACTTCGTATTCTACTTCTTTCCACCCACGAAGCGATTTTTCCACCAACACTTGCGGAGAAAAAGAAAAGGCTTTTTCTACCAGTACATCCAGTTGCTCTTCATTGTCACAGAAACCGGAGCCCAGACCACCCAGCGCATAAGCCGCACGGACAATGACCGGATATCCCAGTTCCTTCGCTGCACGACGGGCATCTTCCGCATTTTCTACGGCTTCACTTTTAATGGTCTTGACATTGATTTCGTTCAGTTTCTGTACAAAGAGTTCACGGTCTTCCGTATCCATAATGGCTTGTACGGGAGTACCGAGTACTTTTACATTATACTTTTCAAGGATTCCTTCTTTATATAAAGCAACTCCACAATTCAGCGCGGTCTGTCCGCCGAATGCCAGCATAATACCTTCCGGCTTTTCCTTCTGGATTACTTTCTCTACAAAATACGGAGTGACCGGAAGGAAGTAAATTTGATCTGCCACTCCTTCGGATGTCTGTACGGTAGCAATATTCGGATTGATAAGAATGGTTTCAATCCCTTCTTCTTTCAAGGCTTTGAGTGCCTGCGAACCGGAATAGTCAAACTCACCGGCTTCACCGATTTTCAAGGCACCGGAACCCAGCAGCAATACTTTTTTTATATTTTCTTTCATGATAGTCGGTTATTTAAGCAGGTTTACAAATTCATCGAACAGGAATTCCGTATCCGTAGGACCACTTGCAGCTTCGGGATGGAACTGTGCAGAGAACCAAGGATTTTTCTTGTGTTTGATTCCTTCGTTAGAACCATCATTCATATTGATAAACAGCGGTTCCCAATCCGATCCCAGCGTATTATTGTCTACCGCATAACCATGATTCTGCGAAGTAATAAAACAACGTTCCGTACCCACCATGCGTACCGGCTGGTTGTGGCTACGGTGTCCATATTTAAGTTTGTAAATCTTTGCCCCTCCGGCTTTCGAGAGCAACTGGTTGCCCATGCAGATTCCAAAGATGGGAAGTTTCTCGTTCGCCATCGCCTTGCGGATATTCTGTACAGCTGCGTCGCAGGTATCCGGGTCACCCGGTCCGTTGGAGATAAACAGCCCGTCAAATTCGAGTCCGTTAAAATCATAATCCCAAGGTACACGGATCACTTCTACACCACGCTTCAACAAGCAACGGATAATATTGGTCTTTACACCGCAATCCACCAAAACAACCTTCTTTAATTGACAATTGACAGTTGACAATTGACAATTAAGCTGCGCGACGGACATGGTTAATGGAAAAGAACGGGATGTTCCATCGGGAAGATAGGAGATTATTTCTTTGCAGGAAACACGGTCTACGTAATTCACGGCAGCGTAATTGTCCATTGTCAATTGTCCATTGTCAATTTCTTCGACAATTTCATTGTCGAAGACGATGCGTCCCATCATGACTCCGTGTTCACGAAGTATTTTGGTCAGCTCACGCGTATCGATGCCTGTGATGCCCGGTACTTTCTCACGTTTCAGCCAGTCGCCGAGGCTTTCCACTGCGTTCCAGTGGCTGTACTCAGAAGAGTAGTCACTTACGATGATCGCTTCGGCATGAATCTTTTCACTTTCCATGAAAGTAGCAAGTCCGTTGGGTTCGATGGTAAAAGGAGGAACTCCGTAGTTACCCACCAAAGGATAGGTAAGAGTCATCAACTGTCCGGCGTAGGAAGGGTCAGTAAGGCTCTCCGGATATCCGGTCATGGCGGTGTTGAAAACTACTTCGCCCGCCACCGGCTTCTCGTAGCCAAACGACTTACCGGAAAACCGGCTCCCGTCGTCAAGGATTAATGTCACATTTCTCATTCTTATTTTTGAATCGTTGTATGGTTGTTAGAATTGATACATCTGCTCAATGTAGTTGATGAATGCCTGATTCACCATTTTCACACCACCCGGCGTGGGATAGTTTCCACTGAAGTACCAGTCTCCCTGATGGTTCGGACAGGCTTCATGGAGTCCTTCCAGCGGTTGGTAGACGATTTCCACTTTCGCTTTCGTTCCCTTCGGTGTCAGGAGTTCTACCATCTTGGCAGATATTTCTTCATCCGTGAACGGTGCATAGATATCTTTCACGTAATTCACCATTTGTTCTTTCGGCAATCCTACCTGCTCTTTCGATTTCCGGTAGGCGGCGGCAATCACATCCTTCATATCCCGCTCTTTCAGGAGTTCGATGGCTGCTTTGAAAGCGATAAATTCGCTCATCTTCGCCATATCGATGCCGTAATAGTCCGGATAACGGACTTGTGGAGAAGAAGATACAATCACGATCTTCTTCGGACCAAGACGGTCGAGGATACCAATGATACTTTGCTTCAAAGTAGTACCACGCACAATGCTATCGTCGATAATCACGAGATTGTCGACACCGGAAACCAGACTTCCGTATGTGATGTCATATACGTGGGCAGCCAGGTCATTCCGGCTGTTTCCTTCGGCAATGAATGTACGGAGCTTAATATCTTTGATGGCAACTTTTTCACTGCGGATACGGCGGGAAAGAATGCCCTCCAGCTCTTCCATATTGGGATGATGCCCCAAGGCCGCAATCTGCCGTACTTTCTCTTCATTCAGATAGTCATCCAGCCCTTGCAGCATTCCGTAGAAGGCAACTTCGGCCGTATTCGGGATAAAGGAAAATACAGTATGGTCCAAGTCGTTATTAATGGCTTTCAGAATATTCGGAACCAGTTTTTCTCCCAGAAGTTTCCGCTCCTTATAGATATCTACATCGCTGCCACGGGAGAAGTAGATACGTTCGAACGAGCAGGCGTGCCGCTCGCGGGGCTTGTTGATTTGTGAAGTCCGCAGTCTGCCTTCTTTGCTGATCAGCAATGCCTGCCCGGGGTGCAGTTCCTTGATTTTTTCTACGGGAACATTCAAAGCAGTCTGAATCACCGGACGCTCGGAAGCCAGTACGGCTATTTCATCATCCTGATACCAGAAAGCGGGACGAATACCCCACGGATCACGGATAGCAAAAGATTCGCCACTTCCGGTGAGGCCGCAGATCACATATCCCCCATCCCACTCACGGCTGGAAGTACGCAATACGTTGGCCAGTTCGATATGTTCTTCTATATAATGGGTGACTCCCATCCCTGTCAGTCCTTCGGCTTCGGCAAGGTTGAAGAGGCGTTCCACTTCACGGTCAAGACGATGTCCCACCTGTTCCAACATGATATAGGTATCGGCATACTTACGTGGATGCTGACCGATAGCGGTGATGCGGGCAAAAATTTCGTCTACATTCGTCATATTGAAGTTTCCGCAGAGAGCCAGATTTTTGGCACGCCAGTTGTTTCTTCTTAAAAACGGATGTACGTACGAGATTCCGGATTTTCCGGTAGTAGAATAACGCAGATGCCCCATATATACTTCACCCGCAAAGGGTAAAGTACGTTTGGCAAATGCCGCATCATGCAACTGTTCGGGAGTGAGGTCCTTGAAGTTACTCTGTACAGCTTCGAAGATTTCGGTGATGGCACCGGAACCTAACGCGCGTTCGCGAAACATATATTCCTCACCCGGATTTGCTTCCAGCTTCACGCATGCCAGTCCTGCCCCTTCCTGCCCCCGGTTATGCTGTTTCTCCATCAACAGATAGAGCTTGTTGAGGCCGTACATCCATGTTCCGTACTTTTTCTCGTAATACTCCAGGGGTTTGAGCAGGCGTATCATGGCAACGCCACATTCATGTTTCAATTGTTCCATTAATCTATCTCTTACTATTTGACTATTTACATTTTAAACTACTCGACTGTTACCGACTTAGCCAAATTTCTAGGTTGGTCTACATCCATTCCCTTACATACCGCAATATGATAGGCAAGCAATTGGAGAGGTACCGTAGTAATTAACGGATCAAGGCACTCGATTGTTTCCGGAAGTTCGATACTGCAATCGGCTACTTTACTGATCACCGTATCGCCCTTGGTTACAAATGCAATCACCTTTCCTTTTCGTGCCTTGATTTCCTGAATATTGCTAAGTACTTTCTCATACAGCCCGTTTTGGGTAGCAATGACTACTACCGGCATTTCGGCATCAATCAGGGCTATCGGTCCGTGCTTCATTTCGGCAGCCGGATAACCTTCGGCGTGAATATACGATATTTCTTTCAATTTCAATGCACCTTCCAAAGCAACCGGATAACTATATCCGCGTCCGAGGTAAATAAAGTTATGCGCATAGGTGAAAGTTTTCGACAGTTCCGCCAGCTTACCATTCAGTTTCAATACTTCCTTCATTTTGCCGGGAATGCTATTCAATTCCCGTACAATGTTCAGGTATTGTGTCTCGTCTATCGTACCTTTCTCCCGGGCGAGAGTCAATGCCAACATGGTCAGCACAGTCACCTGTCCGGTAAATGCTTTGGTCGATGCCACTCCGATTTCCGGTCCGACGTGGATGTACGACCCCGTATGCGTAGCGCGGGGGATGGAGGAACCAATCGCATTACAGATACCATATATAAATGCACCCCGACTTTTTGCCAGTTCCACTGCCGCCAGCGTATCCGCCGTTTCTCCACTTTGAGAAATGGCAATCACCACATCGTGCTCATCGATCACCGGATCACGGTAACGAAATTCGGAGGCATACTCCACTTCTACCGGAATACGGCAGAAACTTTCAATCAGATGCTTTCCGATCAATCCCGCATGCCACGAAGTACCGCAAGCCACAATAATAAAGCGTTTGGCGTTCAGCAACTTTTCTTTATAGTCTATTACTGCCGAAAGCACCACGTTATTGGCTTCCACATTGATACGTCCACGCATACAATCGTGAATACAGTCCGGCTGCTCAAAAATCTCCTTCAACATGAAATGCGGATAACCGCCTTTTTCCAGCTGACCAAGCTTCAATTCTACTTTTTTCACTTCGGGAGTCATCTCCACATTGCTGAGATCGACTACCTTCAATTCTTTTCCCCGATTGATCACCGCTATCTCACCATCTTCGAGATACACCACCTTATCTGTATATTCTACAATCGGTGTGGCATCCGAAGCAAGGAAAAACTCATCTTCACCAATACCTACCACCAGCGGACTGCTTTTTCGGGCCGCAATGATTTCTTCCGGATGTTCTTTATCAAGAATCGCAATCGCATAAGCACCAATCACTTCATTCAAAGCCAACTGAACGGCAGTAAGCAGATCGACCCGATTGGTAACTTTCATATATTCGATTAATTGCACGAGCACCTCGGTATCGGTACTACTTTTAAAGACGTAGCCTTTGGCTTGGAGTTTTTCTTTGAGAACGGCGTAATTTTCAATGATACCGTTATGAATGAGAGCGAGTTTTTCGGAAGAAGAGTAATGAGGATGAGCATTAACGGAACAAGGTTCCCCGTGAGTAGCCCAACGGGTATGGGCAATTCCGACTGTACCGGAAATATCTTTTTGTGTGACGAAATTTTCAAGTTCGGAGACTTTCCCTTTCGTCTTGTACACATTTAACTGTTGGTTATCACTGATCAATGCTACCCCTGCACTGTCATATCCACGATACTCCAGTCGCTTCAGCCCTTTAATAAGGATGGGGTAGGCTTTTCTTTTACCAATATAGCCTACTATTCCACACATATTATGATATTTTTATTTCGGGTGCAAATATACACATTCAAAATGACACAAAGATAACTTTTTCAATATTTATTTGACATAAGCACATAAAAAAGTTGCAAACACATCAAAACGTTAAATAATATATTATTTTAAGCTCAAAAAGAAACAAATTACAATCAAAACAAAATAAAACCGGACAGACTGATAAATTATAAGCAAATCAGAGCATTTTGATTACAAATTAAAAGAATAAAGAAAGGGGTTCTTATTTTGTGTCACACAAAATAAACAATATACTATCATTATGAAATTAAATTCCTAACTTTGCCGAACAATTTGATACATCAAATAGGTATTATCATACAATAAAGCTAGAAAGAATGAAGAAACAAGAACTTTTTAACAACGCAACAGGAAAATTCCCCTACCAACGACAGCCCGGACAAATGGGCTTGTATGACGCGGCATACGAACACGATGCCTGCGGGGTTGGTATGCTGGTGAACATTCACGGAGAAAAGTCACATGACATTGTTGAGTCGGCTTTAAAGGTATTAGAGAATATGCGTCACCGTGGCGCTGAGGGAGCGGATAACAAAACCGGCGACGGTGCAGGTATTATGTTACAGATTCCGCATGAGTTTATTTTACTGCAAGGCATTCCCGTACCCGAAAAGGGACGGTACGGTACCGGTCTGCTTTTCCTGCCAAAAAACGAGAAAGATCAGGCAGCTATTTTTAGTATCATTATTGAAGAAATAGAAAAAGAGGGACTTACATTGATGCATCTGCGCAATGTACCCACCTGTCCGGAAATTCTAGGTGAAGCGGCTCTGGCTAACGAACCGGATATCAAGCAGGTCTTTATTACCGGTTTTACGGAAACGGAAACCGCCGACCGCAAACTGTATCTGATTCGCAAACGGATAGAGAATAAAGTCAGATTGTCAGCTATTCCGACGAGAAACGATTTTTATGTCGTTTCGCTCTCGACCAAAAGTATTATATATAAAGGTATGCTCTCGTCATTGCAGCTACGCAACTACTATCCTGATCTGACGAATAGTTACTTCACCAGCGGACTGGCTCTGGTACACTCCCGTTTCAGCACCAACACTTTTCCGACATGGGGACTGGCACAACCTTTCCGCCTGCTGGCGCACAATGGTGAGATCAATACCATTCGTGGCAACCGCGGATGGATGGAAGCCCGTGAAAGCGTACTCTCCACTCCTATACTGGGAGAGATCAAAGAAATACGCCCGATCATACAGCCGGGCATGAGCGACAGTGCTTCTCTGGACAATGTGCTGGAGTTTCTGGTCATGTCAGGATTAAGTCTGCCTCATGCAATGGCCATGCTCGTACCGGAATCTTTCAACGAGAAGAATCCGATCAGTGAAGACCTGAAAGCATTCTATGAATACCACTCTATCCTGATGGAGCCTTGGGACGGACCGGCAGCCTTGCTTTTCAGCGACGGACGATTTGCAGGTGGTATGCTCGACCGCAACGGTCTGCGCCCTACCCGCTACCTGATCACCAAAAACGATATGATGGTAGTGGCATCCGAAGTGGGCGTAATGGACTTTGAGCCGGGAGATATCAAGGAAAAAGGCCGCCTGCAACCGGGCAAGATTCTATTGATCGATACAGAGAAAGGAGAAATCTACTATGACGGCGAATTGAAGAAACAACTGGCCGAAGCGAAGCCTTACCGTACATGGCTATCGACTAACCGTATCGAACTGGATGAACTGAAAAGCGGTCGTAAAGTGCCTCATCACGTAGAAAACTACGACCGGATGCTCCGTACTTTCGGCTATTCAAAAGAAGATATCGAACGACTGATTATGCCGATGGCGAGCGCGGGTGCCGAACCCATCCACTCTATGGGTAATGACACGCCGCTGGCTGTACTTTCCGATAAGCCACAGCTACTCTACAACTATTTCCGCCAGCAATTCGCACAGGTTACGAATCCGCCGATCGACCCGCTACGCGAAGAACTGGTAATGTCTTTGACGGAATATATCGGAGCGGTAGGCATGAATATCCTGACTCCCAGCGAGAGTCATTGTAAAATGGTGCGTCTGAACCATCCGATTCTAAGCAATACACAACTGGATATTCTTTGCAATATCCGCTACAAAGGCTTTAAGACTGTAAAATTACCGATGCTGTTTGAAGTATCCAAGGGGAAAGCCGGATTACAGGAATCACTGAACAACCTTTGCAAAATGGCGGAGGAATCAGTTACGGACGGAGTAAACTACATTGTACTGACCGACCGTGACGTGGATGCAACTCATGCCGTTATCCCTTCATTGCTGGCAGTAAGTGCCGTGCATCACCATCTGATATCTGTCGGCAAACGTGTGCAGACGGCATTGATTGTAGAGAGCGGAGAAATGCGCGAAGTAATGCACGCCGCTTTACTACTCGGTTTTGGAGCCAGTGCACTGAATCCGTATATGGCATTTGCCATCCTCGACAAGCTGGTAAAAGAGAAAGATATTCAACTGGACTATGCTACCGCTGAGAAAAACTACATCAAATCTATCTGCAAAGGTCTGTTCAAGATCATGAGTAAGATGGGTATTTCCACTATCCGCTCTTATCGCGGTGCAAAGATTTTCGAAGCTGTCGGACTCAGCGAAGAGTTGAGCAAGGCTTATTTCGGCGGACTCGGTTCACCCATCGGAGGTATCCGCCTGGAGGAAGTGGCAAGAGACGCAATCGCTTTCCACGATGAAGGAGCTGAGGGAATGGATAATGGAGAATTGAAAATGGAAAATGAAGCACCGCACGGCAACTCTCAATTTTCAACTTTCAATTTTCCATTATTAAAGAACAACGGACTGTATGCCTTCCGAAAGGACGGAGAGAAACATGCGTGGAACCCGGAAACCATCAGTACATTGCAACTTGCCACCCGCTTGGGCAGCTACAAGAAATTCAAAGAGTTCACTCATTTGGTAGACAATAAGGAGAAACCTATTTTCCTGCGTGACTTCTTAGGATTCCGTCGCAATCCTATATCCATCGAACAGGTAGAACCGATAGAGAATATTCTCCGTCGTTTTGTGACGGGTGCCATGTCTTTCGGATCTATCAGCAAGGAAGCTCATGAAGCAATGGCGATTGCCATGAATACCATTCACGGACGCAGCAACACGGGTGAAGGTGGCGAAGATGCTTCCCGTTTCCACCCGCTGCCGGACGGAACTTCCATGCGAAGTGCCATCAAACAGGTAGCTTCCGGACGCTTCGGGGTCACCGCCGAATATCTGGTGAATGCCGATGAGATACAAATAAAAATAGCGCAGGGAGCTAAACCGGGGGAAGGCGGACAGCTTCCGGGATTCAAAGTGAACGACGTCATAGCTAAAACACGCCATTCCATTCCGGGAATCTCGCTGATCTCTCCTCCTCCCCATCATGATATTTATTCGATTGAGGATTTGGCGCAATTGATATTTGACTTGAAAAACGTTAATCCACAAGCCAAAATCAGTGTCAAACTGGTAGCAGAAAGTGGCGTAGGTACCATTGCCGCAGGCGTGGCAAAAGCAAAAGCGGATTTGATTGTCATCTCCGGTGCCGAGGGTGGTACGGGAGCCTCTCCCGCTTCATCCATCCGTTACGCCGGTATTTCTCCGGAACTGGGACTGAGCGAGACACAGCAGACCTTGGTTCTGAACGGTCTGCGGGGACAAGTCGTCCTGCAAGCCGACGGCCAACTGAAAACCGGACGCGACATTATCTTAATGGCATTAATGGGCGCCGAAGAATATGGTTTCGCCACTTCCGCCCTGATCGTGCTGGGATGTGTGATGATGCGCAAATGTCACCAGAATACTTGTCCGGTAGGAGTAGCCACGCAGAATGAGGAATTACGCAAACGCTTTCACGGGCGCAGCGAGTATCTTATCAACTTTTTCACCTTCCTGGCACAGGAAGTCCGTGAATATCTGGCGGAAATGGGATTCACCAAGATGGATGATATTATCGGACGCACGGACTTGATTGAACGCAAATCCGACGAAAACGACCCGAATCCGAAGCACGCTCTGATTGACTTCACCAAGCTACTGGCACGTGTGGACAACAGTGCAGCCATCCGCCACGTCATCGATCAGGATCATGGTATTTCTACAGTGAAGGATGTGGCAATCATTGATGCTGCCCAAGAAGCAATAGAACACGAAAAAGAAGTTTCATTGGAATACACAATTGCCAATACGGACCGTGCGACAGGTGCCATGCTCTCCGGTGTCATTGCCAAAAAACACGGAGAAAAGGGATTGCCGGAACATACCTTGAATGTGAAATTCAAAGGTTCTGCGGGACAGTCATTCGGTGCCTTCCTCGTACCAGGAGTCAATTTCAAATTGGAAGGTGAAGCGAATGATTATCTGGGTAAAGGATTGAGTGGCGGGCGCATTGCCGTATTACCTCCTATCCGCAGCAACTTCGAAGCCGAAAAGAACACGATTGCAGGCAATACCCTGCTCTATGGTGCAACCAGCGGTGAAGTTTATATCAATGGCCGCGTAGGCGAACGTTTTGCCGTGCGCAACTCAGGAGCTGTTGCCGTAGTGGAAGGTGTAGGCGACCACTGTTGCGAATATATGACCGGAGGCCGTGTAGTGGTTCTGGGGCAAACCGGACGAAATTTTGCCGCCGGTATGAGTGGCGGTGTGGCTTACGTATGGAACAAAGAAGGCAATTTTGACTACTTCTGCAACATGGAAATGGTTGAACTATCACTGATCGAAGAAGCCGGTTACCGCAAAGAACTGCACGAACTGATTCGTCAGCACTACCTGTACACCGGTTCGAAACTGGCACGTACCATGCTCGATGACTGGAACCATTACATCGATCAGTTTATCCAGATAGTACCTATCGAATACAAAAAAGTACTACAGGAAGAGCAGATGAGAAAGTTACAGCAAAAAATAGCAGATATGCAAAGAGATTATTAATTCAAGTATTAGGTATTAAGTATTAGGTATTAACCGTAGCTTCAAACATCCTTAATCCATATAGTTAATATTTATTGCTTAATACTTAATACCTATTACCTAATACTTACCACTTATTACTTAACAAGATGGGAGATCCTAAAGCTTTTTTAAATATACCTCGGCAAGAGGCGGGATACCGCCCCGTTAGCGAGCGCATCACTGACTATAGTCAGGTAGAACAGACATTGAATACGAACAGCCGCAAATTACAGGCATCACGATGTATGGATTGCGGAGTACCTTTTTGCCACTGGGCCTGTCCGATAGGCAATAAACAGCCGGAATGGCAGGACGCTTTATTCAAAGGAAAATGGAAAGAAGCGTATGAAGTGCTGTCATCCACTTGCGACTTTCCGGAATTTACAGGACGCATCTGCCCTGCCCTCTGTGAGAAGTCCTGTGTACTGAAACTATCCTGTGACCAGCCGGTGACTATCCGTGAAAATGAAGCTGCTATTGTAGAAGCTGCCTTCCGCGAAGGATATATACAGGTGCAGCATCCCAAAAGGAACGGCAAAAAAGTAGCAGTTGTCGGTGCCGGTCCGGCCGGATTGGTAGTTGCCAACCAGCTGAATCTCAAAGGATACACCGTAACGTTATTTGATAAAGATGAAGCTGCCGGAGGATTATTACGCTTCGGTATCCCAAACTTCAAACTGGACAAAAACGTAATCGACCGCCGCATGAAAATACTTGCCGCAGAAGGTATTCAGTTTGAAATGGGAGTAGAAATAGACGTTAACCATTTGCCAGAAGGATTCGATGCATATTGCATTTGCACGGGTACACCGACTGCCCGTGATTTAAGTATTCCGGGACGGGAGTTGAAAGGAATCCATTTCGCACTGGAAATGCTGGCGCAACAGAACAGGATTCTGGAAGGACAAACTTTCCCCAAAGACAAACTGGTGAATGCCAAAGGCAAAAAAGTACTTGTGATCGGCGGTGGAGACACCGGTTCGGACTGCATCGGAACCAGTGTACGACAGGGAGCAACCAGCGTCACGCAAATTGAAATTATGCCCAAACCTCCCGTTGGTCACAATCCCTCTACGCCCTGGCCGCAATGGCCGGTAGTTTTCAAAACAACCTCCAGCCATGAAGAAGGTTGTACACGCCGCTGGTGCCTGACTTCCAATCAGTTTTTGGGTAAGAACGGTAAAGTAACCGGCGTCGAGGTGGAAGAAGTAGAATGGACACCGGCAACAGATGGCGAACGTCCGACCATGAACCTCACAGGGAAGAAAGAAGTAATCGAAGCAGATATGGTGTTGCTGGCCATGGGGTTCCTGAAACCGGAACAACCGAAATTTGCAGAAAACGTATTCCTTGCCGGAGATGCAGCTACCGGAGCAAGCCTCGTAGTACGGGCGATGGCAGGAGGACGAAAGGCTGCTGCGGACATAGATCACTATTTGGTGAAGTAACCCTTACAGCAAGGAACGCCATGAAGTTTATAGACTATTATTTATTCGTTTGACCTAGGTTGAACGAAACAACAACCTAGGTTGAACTAAAAGATGACCCAGGTCAAACGAAAGGAAAAGCCAGGGAAAACGAATAAATAGTAACGAACCGACTTTTTAAAAACAGAGAATCAACAAATTATATTAACTCCCAAATACTCAAAGTTATGTGTGGAATAGCAGGTATACTCAACATAAAAACTCAAACCAAAGAGCTAAGAGACAAAGCACTGAAAATGGCACAGAAAATCCGTCATCGCGGACCGGACTGGAGCGGTATCTACGTAGGTGGAAGCGCCATTCTGGCACACGAACGCCTCTCGATAGTTGACCCGCAAAGCGGAGGGCAGCCCTTATACTCCCCCGACCGGAAACAAGCGCTCGCCGTGAACGGTGAAATCTACAATCATCGGGATATACGCGCCCGCTATGCCGGACAATATGATTTTCAGACCGGAAGCGACTGTGAAGTGATTCTTGCCCTTTATAAAGATAAAGGTATCCACTTTCTGGAAGAGATCAGCGGAATTTTCGCCTTTGTACTTTATGATGAAAAAAAAGACGAGTTCCTCATTGCCCGTGATCCTATCGGAGTCATACCTTTATATATAGGAAAAGACAAGGATGGCAAAATCTACTTCGGCAGTGAACTGAAAGCACTCGAAGGATTCTGTGATGAGTACGAACCATTTCTTCCGGGACATTACTTTTACAGTAAAGAAGGCAAAATGAAGCGTTGGTACACACGTGAATGGACAAACTATGAGGCTGTAAAAGACAATGATGCCAAAGTCAGTGATGTAAAAGAAGCATTGGAAGATGCCGTTCATCGCCAGCTGATGAGTGACGTTCCCTATGGAGTACTTCTTTCAGGTGGTCTGGACAGTTCCGTGATTTCAGCTATCGCCAAAAAATATGCAGCAAAACGTATTGAAACAGATGGAGCAAGTGACGCTTGGTGGCCTCAACTTCATTCTTTTGCCATCGGCCTGAAAGGGGCGCCCGATTTGATAAAGGCACGTGAAGTAGCAGAATATATCGGTACGGTTCATCATGAAATCAATTATACGGTTCAGGAAGGGCTGGATGCTATCCGGGATGTTATCTATTTTATCGAGACCTATGATGTGACTACGGTACGCGCCTCCACTCCCATGTATTTACTGGCACGTGTCATCAAATCCATGGGGATCAAAATGGTATTGAGCGGTGAAGGTGCCGATGAAGTTTTCGGCGGTTACCTTTACTTTCACAAAGCTCCTACTCCGAAGGATTTCCATGAGGAAACAGTACGCAAGTTATCAAAGCTGCATATGTACGATTGCCTTCGTGCCAATAAGAGTTTATCAGCCTGGGGTGTAGAGGGACGTGTCCCATTTCTGGACAAGGAATTTCTGGATGTAGCGATGGCGTTGAATCCCAAAGCTAAGATGTGCCCCGGAAAGGAGATTGAAAAACGAATTGTACGTGAAGCTTTTGCCGATATATTACCGGAAAGCGTGGTATGGAGACAAAAAGAGCAGTTCAGTGATGGTGTAGGATATTCGTGGATTGACACCTTAAAAGAGATTACAGCGGCTGCCGTCAGTGATGAACAGATGGAACACGCTGCCGAACGTTTCCCGATTAACACTCCGCAAAATAAGGAAGAATATTACTACCGGAGTATCTTTGAAGAGCATTTTCCAAGTGAAAGCGCAGCTCGCAGCGTACCAAGTGTACCAAGTGTGGCCTGCTCTACAGCAGAAGCGCTGGCATGGGATGTAGCTTTCCGTAACCTGAATGAACCAAGCGGCAGAGCAGTGAGAGGAGTGCATGAAGAAGCCTATGCCGAAGAGGTAAAATAAATTTGTTGAAAAATTTTAGATGTCTGAAATAAACTCATATCTTTGAATATATATTCATCAGTTTGTAAAGTCAGGAATAAAAAGTATAGACTTCTATCATAAAAAGCTGTCAATTAACGCAGATTAGCATAATAACAGGCTGATCTGTGTTTTATTTTTTATAATTTTGGACTCATAAACTTTTTAAATGTACTATCAATGAAGATAAAAAGAATTATTCTAATGGTTGCTCTTATCATTTCAGTAGCTAGTGTCCAGGCGCAAAAGTCACAAGTTATCGCTCATCGTGGCTATTGGAAAACAGCAGGTTCTGCGCAAAATAGTATCACAGCACTTCAAAAAGCCGATTCTATCCATTGCTATGGCTCCGAATTTGATGTATGGCTTACCAAAGACAATAAACTGGTTATCAATCATGACCCTGTCTATAAGATGAAATATATGGAGTATTCCAAAGGTGATGCTCTTACAGGATTGAAACTGTCGAACGGAGAGAACCTGCCCAGCCTGGAACAGTATCTGGAAGCCGGTAAAAAATGCAATACCAAACTTATACTGGAACTAAAAGCACTTAACAGCAAAAAACGTGAAACGAAAGCCGTACAGGAAATTCTTGCCCTGGTAACAAAGATGGGACTGGAAAACCGTATGGAATATATCACTTTCTCACTGCACGCCATGAAAGAGTTTATCCGCCTGGCACCTGCCGGAACTCCGGTATTCTATCTCAACGGCGAGCTATCTCCCAAAGAACTGAAAGACCTCGGTGCAGCCGGCCTCGACTATCATATGGGAGTAATCAAAAAACATCCCGAATGGATCAAAGAAGCCCATGATCTTGGACTGAAAGTCAATGTATGGACTGTAGATAAAGCAGAAGACATGAAGTGGCTGATAGACCAAAAGGTGGATTTCATTACGACCAACGAGCCGACTGTGGCACAGGAAATACTAAAATAGTTACTCCCTGAAAATGTAAAAAGCCGACAGAGGCTTTTTGCAAATATTCGATAGATACAAGAAGCACCATTATACATATTTATTTGCTGTATAATGGTGCTTCTTACATAAAATTCAAATGGACTTATTTGAAATCTTCCAATACCTCTTTCAACTCTCCGATGGTCAACTCTCCTACCTGCCTCCACAACTCATGTCCTTTATGCAACAGAAGGAACGCAGGCACCGTATCTATATTATGAGAATCGGCTACAGTTTTATTTTCCTCGATATTCACGTTAATCAATTCAATGACTCTCCGTTCATAAGTACGGAGCACAGGTCCTATCCATTCGTAATGAGGTGACCAGTCGGCATAAAACACAACCAATACCAAATGACCGCTCTGCGCCGCAACTTCCAATTGTTTCTCTATATCCATATTGCTACATTATTATATTTATTAGTGACTAAACAATGCTATAACAAAAAGGTTCTGCAAAACTGCAAACAAGCAATATGATATATAAAACAGAAAATCACTAGCATATCGACCTATTATAAAAGAGAAAATTCGCATTTTAGATCGAATACAAGGGCTGATTTACCCCAAATATTCTTCATATATTATGGAAGGATATGCAAAACAAACAAGCTAAATAACAGTTTATTAATATAAAGGTGTGTATAATTTCAATTTATAACGAAACATGGCTTTATATCCTACGATTGTAAGATCGCATAAAATAAATAGAGATTAGACATCTTTTTATCAAAAGATAAATCAAAAAGTCATATCTTTGCATTGTAATAAAACAAAAGGATACAACAACCAATTAATAAAGAACAAAATGACAACCAAGATTAAGTTCACAAAAATGCATGGAGCAGGTAATGACTACATATATGTAGATACTACCCGATATCCGATAGCAGACCCTGAAAAGAAAGCAATCGAATGGAGCAAGTTTCATACGGGAATTGGAAGTGACGGACTTATATTGATTGGCAGTTCTGACAAAGCAGATTTCAGTATGCGTATATTTAATGCAGATGGTTCGGAAGCAATGATGTGTGGCAATGGAAGCCGTTGTGTAGGCAAGTATGTATACGAATACGGATTAACTGCCAAAAAGGAAATCACACTTGACACCCGTTCGGGCATTAAGGTTTTGAAATTACATGTAGAAGGAGGAAAGGTAACGGCAGTCACTGTAGATATGGGTAGTCCTCTGGAAACGGAAGCGGTAGATTTCGGCGATCAATTTCCTTTTCAGTCTACCCGGGTATCAATGGGAAACCCGCATCTGGTAACTTTTGTAGAAGATATCACCCAAATCAATCTGCCGGAAATTGGTCCGCAGTTAGAAAATTATCATCTCTTTCCGGACAGGACAAATGTAGAGTTTGCTCAGATTGTTGGTAAAGACACCATTCGAATGAGAGTTTGGGAAAGAGGTTCAGGAATCACTCAGGCCTGCGGAACAGGTGCTTGTGCCACGGCTGTAGCCGCTGTTCTCAACGGATTGGCAGGAAGAAAATGTGATATAATAATGGACGGGGGAACCGTCACCATCGAATGGGAAGAAGCGACGGGACACATATTGATGACAGGACCGGCAACTAAAGTTTTTGATGGGGAGATGGAGGGATAGGTAATAGGTAATAAGTAACAGGTAATAGGTAACAGGTTTTGCAGAAACTTAAAACAATAACAATATGGCATTAGTAAACGAACATTTTTTGAAATTACCGGGGAGCTATTTGTTCTCGGATATAGCGAAGAAGGTAAATACATTCAAAATAACGCATCCGAAGCAGGATATTATCCGGTTAGGTATCGGAGATGTCACCCAGCCGCTTCCCAAAGCATGTATCGAGGCTATGCACAAAGCAGTGGAAGAGTTAGCTAGTAAAGATACGTTTCGCGGATATGGTCCTGAGCAAGGGTACGATTTTCTGATTGAAGCTATTATAAAGAATGATTTCGCCCCACGTGGCATTCATTTCTCACCATCAGAAATATTCGTCAGCGACGGAGCAAAAAGTGATACCGGAAATATCGGCGATATCCTTCGCCACGACAATAGTGTCGGTGTAACAGACCCTATTTATCCGGTATATATTGACAGTAACGTCATGTGCGGACGTGCCGGAGTGCTGGAAGAAGGAACAGGCAAATGGAGCAATGTGACTTATATGCCTTGTACAAGTGAGAATGACTTCATTCCGGAGATTCCCGACAAACGGATAGACATTGTTTACCTCTGCTACCCGAACAACCCGACAGGGACGACACTGACCAAACCGGAACTAAAAAAGTGGGTAGACTATGCATTGGCAAATGATACACTGATTTTGTTCGATGCCGCATACGAAGCCTATATTCAGGATGCGGATGTCCCCCACTCCATATACGAAATCAAAGGAGCCAAGAAATGTGCTATTGAGTTCCGCAGTTTCTCAAAGACAGCCGGTTTCACCGGAGTACGTTGCGGATATACCGTAGTCCCGAAAGAACTGACAGCTGCCACACTGGAAGGCGACCGGATTCCACTCAACAAATTATGGAACCGCCGCCAGTGCACTAAATTCAACGGTACTTCGTACATCACACAACGTGCAGCGGAAGCCGTCTACAGTGCAGAAGGCAAAGCACAGATTAAAGAAACGATTAACTATTATATGACCAATGCGAAGATCATGAAGGAAGGACTGGAAGCTACCGGATTGAAAGTATACGGAGGAGTCAATGCTCCCTACTTATGGGTGAAAACCCCGAACGGACTCTCTTCCTGGCGATTCTTCGAACAGATGTTGTATGAAGCCAATGTAGTAGGAACCCCCGGTGTAGGTTTCGGCCCCAGCGGTGAGGGATATATCCGACTGACAGCATTCGGCAATCACAACGATTGTATGGAAGCAATGAGAAGAATAAAGAACTGGCTTTGATAGTATTTTGCGCGCTACTATATAACACTGGACCGTACATCCACATTTTTCTAACTATTAAAGGTAAAAAGACGATGAAAACGACGATTAACAAAAAATTGAGGGGCATAGCAGTAGCGTTATTACTGATCGGACTTGTGCCATCCGGTATGATGGCACAGGATAAAGTAGAAGCCTCCGTAGGAGCAGATTTGGTAAGTGGTTATATCTGGCGTGGTCAGGATTTAGGCGGAGTCAGCATCCAGCCTTCACTAGGAATCTCTTACAAAGGACTTTCACTCGGAGCATGGGGATCGGTAGGGTTTGAGTCATCGGATACTAAAGAGTTCGATTTGACTCTCGGTTATTCAACCGGTGGTTTCAGCATCTCGGTAACGGATTACTGGTTCAACACTCAGGTACCTACCAACAAGTATTTCAAATATGGCGCTCATTCAACCGCTCATGTATTTGAGGCACAGGTAGGATATGATTTTGGTCCGCTGGCAGTCAACTGGTACACGAACTTTGCAGGTGCCGACGGAGTTAAAGAAAATGGGAAAAGGGCTTATTCTTCCTACCTCGCACTTAGTGCACCGTTCAGCCTTGGAGGACTTGACTGGACAGTAGATGTAGGAATGGTACCTTGGGAGACGACTTTTTATAATGGATACACAAGTGGGTTCTGCGTTTCCGACATCAGTCTCGGAGCTGTCAAGGAGATCAGGGTTACTGATTCATTCTCGGTTCCCGCATTTGCCAAAGTATCAGTAAATCCACGTACGGAAGGCGCTTACTTCACATTCGGATTAAGTTTTTAAGAGAGAGAGAGTTTATATAGTCAAAGAGCGTATAGGGAACAGGAAGGTAGTTAGAGTTTAGATTTTATCGGTTTGTTGTATGGTAACCTGCGATGGCTGCCACCTCCCCTATACCTCTTCTTTTTACAGGTCAACACTAATATTTAAGGTATATGAAAAAGATTGAAGCTATCATCCGTAAAACCAAATTCGAGGACGTGAAAGACGCCCTGCTCGAAGCGGACATTGAATGGTTCTCTTACTACGATGTAAGAGGGATCGGTAAAGCACGGCAAGGACGTATCTATCGTGGAGTGGTATATGATACCAGCACTATCGAACGTATTCTGGTTTCTATTGTAGTACGCGACAAAAATGCAGAAAAGACCGTACAGGCTATCATCAAAGCCGCACAAACCGGAGAGATCGGTGACGGACGCATTTTCGTCATTCCTATCGAGGACGCCATCCGCATCCGCACCGCCGAACGTGGCGACATCGCTCTCTATAACGCCGAACAGGAACGATAACCAACACCCGGCAATCGGCAACCGGCAAGGTGCCGGGGCCAGATTTCCTTTCGGATGATAATATAATAAAAACAGGTATTAAATAAGATAATCATTATGGATAAAACATATAAGAGACACAGCTTCACAAAGCTGTGGATAGCCACTGCTATGTTCATTTTCTGCTGTTTCGCAACCAGTGCTTTTGCACAGGAAGCAGTTGATGCAGATACTTTTATGACAGCTACGGAGACAATTACTGAAGTCAGAACTACACCTGAAATTGCTGAAGCCGCCACTGCTTCCGCCGAAACAACTCCCGATACAATCGGGGAACTGGCATTAGGATTGAATACAGTCTGGATGCTGCTTGCGGCAATGCTCGTATTCTTTATGCAGCCGGGGTTTGCATTGGTTGAGGCGGGTTTTACCAGAGTCAAGAATACTGCCAACATTTTGATGAAGAACTTCGTGGATTTCATGTTCGGTTCCTTGCTCTACTGGTTCATCGGTTTCGGTCTGATGTTTGGCGCAGGAGGTTTCATCGGAATGCCACATTTCTTTGATCTGTCATTCCTCGACAGTGATTTACCCAAAGAAGGATTTCTGGTTTTTCAGACAGTATTTTGCGCAACGGCAGCCACGATTGTATCGGGAGCGATGGCGGAACGCACCAAGTTCTCCATGTATCTGGTCTATACCATCTTTATCAGCGTACTGATTTACCCGATTTCCGGTCACTGGACATGGGGCGGCGGCTGGCTGATGAACGGAGAAGAAGGTTCGTTCATGATGAATCTTTTCGGAACGACGTTCCATGACTTTGCCGGTTCAACGATTGTCCACTCCGTTGGTGGTTGGATTGCTTTGGTAGGCGCTGCTATTCTTGGTCCCCGTATCGGTAAATATGGCAAAGACGGTAAGTCAAGAGCTATTCCGGGACACAATCTGACGGTTGCCGCACTGGGTGTATTTATCCTTTGGTTCGGATGGTTCGGATTCAATCCCGGATCACAGTTGGCAGCAAGTACCGAAGCGGATGCAATGGCTATCTCACATGTATTTCTGACAACAAATCTGGCGGCTTGTGCCGGTGGTTTCTTTGCACTGGCGGTGAGCTGGATGAAATATGGCAAACCGTCTTTATCACTGACACTGAATGGTGTTTTGGCAGGTTTGGTAGGTATCACAGCCGGATGTGACGCTGTAGCTCCCTCAGGAGCGGTATTAATCGGTGCCATTTGTGGTGTAGTCATGATATTTGCAGTCGACTTTATTGACAAGGTATTGAAGATTGACGATCCTGTCGGTGCTTCTTCCGTACACGGGGTTTGTGGTTTCTTGGGAACAGTGCTCACAGGATTGTTTTCTACCAGTGAGGGGGTGTTCTACGGACATGGAGCCGGCTTTTTGGGTGCCCAGCTTTTCGGTGCGGTTGTTGTCGGAGTCTGGGCGGCAGGTATGGGATTCATTATCTTCAAAGTACTCGACAAGATTCACGGACTTCGCGTTCCGGCACGTGTCGAAGAAGAAGGTCTCGACATCTACGAACACGGGGAATCTGCTTACAACTAAGCTAAAAAAGAAAATTTCACTCTAACATATTTAACAACAAATCAAATTAGGTATTATGTCAAAACTAAGATTCAGAGTCGTAGAGACAGCTTTCAAGAAGAAAGCAGTTGAAGTAGCAACACCTGCCGAACGCCCTTCGGAATACTTCGGTAAGTATGTGTTCAACAAGGAAAAGATGTTCAAGTACCTTCCAAGCAAGGTATACAACGCACTGATTGACGCTATTGACAATGGTGCCCCGCTAGACCGCAGCATCGCCGATGAAGTAGCTGCCGGAATGAAGAAATGGGCTGTCGAAATGGGTGTCACTCATTATACTCACTGGTTTGCACCGCTCACCGAAGGTACGGCAGAAAAGCATGACGCTTTCGTCGAACATGACGGCAAAGGAGGCATGATGGAAGAGTTCACAGGCAAGCTGCTGGTACAGCAGGAACCGGATGCTTCTTCTTTCCCGAACGGCGGTATCCGTAATACTTTCGAAGCACGCGGATATAGCGCATGGGACCCATCATCACCCGCATTTATCGTAGATGATACGCTTTGCATCCCGACTGTATTTATCGCATATACAGGTGAAGCCCTTGATTATAAAGCACCGTTACTGAAAGCTCTGCGTGCCGTAGATAAAGCCGCAACCGCCGTCTGCCACTATTTCAATCCTGAGGTAAAGAAGGTCGTTGCCTATCTGGGATGGGAACAGGAATACTTTCTGGTAGATGAAGGTTTGTATGCCGCACGTCCGGACTTACTTATGACAGGACGCACATTGATGGGACATGACAGTGCCAAGAACCAGCAGTTGGAAGACCACTATTTCGGTGCCATCCCTACCCGTGTGGCCGCATTTATGAAAGACCTTGAAATTGAAGCGTTGAAACTGGGTATTCCTGTAAAGACCCGTCATAACGAGGTAGCTCCGAATCAATTCGAATTAGCTCCTATCTTCGAAGAATGTAACCTGGCAAATGACCATAACCTACTGATCATGTCGTTGATGCGTAAAGTCAGCCGCCGTCACGGTTTCCGTGTATTGCTTCATGAAAAGCCGTTCAAGGGTGTCAACGGTTCCGGCAAGCACAATAACTGGTCACTGGGAACGGATACAGGTATCCTGTTGATGGGACCGGGCAAGACGCCGGAAGATAACCTGCGCTTTGTCACATTTGTAGTGAATACGCTGATGGCAGTTTACCGTCACAACGGATTACTGAAAGCTTCTATTTCCAGCGCTACCAACGCTCATCGCCTGGGAGCCAATGAAGCACCTCCCGCTATCATTTCTTCTTTCCTCGGCAAACAGTTGTCACAGGTATTGGATCATATTGAGAACAGTACCAAAGACGATCTGATCAACCTTAGCGGAAAACAGGGAATGAAGCTGGATATTCCCCAAATCCCCGAATTGCTGATTGATAATACAGACCGCAACCGCACCTCTCCTTTCGCTTTCACCGGAAACCGGTTTGAGTTCCGTGCCGTAGGCTCTGAGGCCAACTGTGCAAGTGCCATGATTGCATTAAACGCTGCCGTAGCAGAACAGCTGATGAAATTCAAAAAGGATGTAGACGCTCTGATCGAAAAGGGAGAACCGAAAGTTTCCGCTATCCTTGAAGTAATTCGCGGATATATCAAAGAATGTAAGGCTATCCACTTCGATGGCAACGGTTACAGCGACGAATGGAAAGTAGAAGCCGCCCGTCGAGGTCTGGACTGTGAAACAAGTGTTCCCGTTATCTTCGACAACTATCTGAAACCGGAGACAATTGCTATGTTCGAAGCAATCGGTGTGATGACGAAAAAGGAACTGGAAGCCCGCAACGAAGTAAAATGGGAAACTTACACGAAAAAGATTCAGATTGAAGCCCGCGTATTAGGCGACCTGGCAATGAACCACATTATTCCGGTCGCTACTCAATATCAGACGGATCTGATTAATAATGTCTATAAAATGCAGTCCTTATTTCCGGCAGATAAAGCAGCCAGACTATCTGCCAAGAATCTGGAACTGATCGAAGAAATCGCCGACCGCACCGCCTTCATCAAAGAACACGTAGATGCAATGATTGAAGCACGAAAAGTGGCGAACAAGATCGAAAGCGAACGCGAAAAAGCGATCGCTTACCACGATACAATCGTTCCGGCACTGGAAGAGATTCGTTACCACATTGACAAGCTGGAACTGATCGTAGACAACCAGATGTGGACACTGCCGAAATACAGAGAACTGTTGTTTGTAAGATAAAAAAGAAATGCTGAATGGAGAATATCTTCATTCAGCATTAAGATAGAAATTATCTATTTCTTTTGTTGGTTGTTTTAAGTTTGCAGGGGAGGGGTACCGTGACGGTAGTCCTCTTCTTTTTTTATTCTATAATCTTAGCATCCTCAATATCCTCATCGTGAGGCGTAACCGGAGTCTTAGGACGACGGCGCGCAAACTTAAACCAGTTGATCAGTTCGGACAGAGAATAAACCAAGCTACTGATACCGATAATAATGAAAGCAGTATTACGTACTCCCGTCGGATTGAACAGCGCAATAACACCTGCGATAAGAATCAATGAAGGCACCAGATAGAAAATCCCCGGAACAGGTGTCCAACGACGGGCCATCGACAAAGAGGCAATCTGCTGCACACCTCCCATGATCAGGATAAAGCCCAAAAGGAACATCAGGACGTCTGCAAAAAACTCAGGCATCACAATCAGCCAAAGTCCGAATAACAAACTGCCGATTCCCTCAATAGGAAAACGGGGAGCCGGTTCATGTTCCGATCTTTTCCGTCCGAAAAAGCTAAAAAGACTGATGACACCGGGAATCAAAAAAGCCACTCCTATCGTAATGACAATATAACTAGCTGCTGTATTCGGCCAAAGTACCAACACCAGACCTATGACAAGCGCAAACAAAATGCGAATCAGAGAGTAATTCATTGTTTTCATATATTCTATATTTTTTAACGAAGTCCATTTCAATACTTTTGCGAATATAAGTGTTTCTATTCACATATAAAAATAACAAACGTAGATTGTAATAAGTTCGTAACAAAATCGTTATAGCCATTACACCTCACTTAGATAATTTTGCAGAAAATTAATAAACAGGTTTTTCATCATGAAATCAAGCGAAACAAAAAAGAAGTGCCCTTATGTAGAACGTGACATCAGCTGGATGTACTTCAATCAGCGTATCCTGCTCGAAGCTGCCCGTCCGGAAGTACCTCTTCTGGAACGCCTGACTTTTCTTGGCATCTATTCCAATAATCTGGATGAGTTTTTCCGCGTCCGCGTAGCTACGCTGAACCGGATCATCGAATATGCAGATAAAAACATACAGAAAGAACAAGAAACGGCTACACGCACACTGAAGCAGATAAGCAAACTACACAACCGCTTCTACGAACAATTTGAAGAAACTTTCGCTTCCATCATGGAAGAACTGAAGAAGGAAAACATCTGCGTCATCAAAGACACCGAAATGACGGATGACCAAAAGACATTTATCACCTCCTTCTATCGCAATAAACTGAATGGCTCCACCACCCCTCTTTTCCTCAACGGAGCCCGACCGCTGGACGACCAGACTGACGAAGATATTTATCTCGCCATCCGCCTGCTTCGTAAAGACGAAACAGGAAAAATAAAAGAGAAAGATTATGCAGTGATCGAATTGCCCACCGAAGAATACGGTCGTTTTATCCAATTGCCGGACTCGGAGGGGAAAACATATCTGATGTTTCTCGATGATGTGATCCGCTATTGTCTGCCGTTGATTTTTGTCGGCATGAAATATACGGATTACGAGGCATATACCTTTAAATTCACCAAAGACGCGGAAATGGAGATAGACAGCGACCTGCGGACAGGCGTACTTCAGAAGATTTCAAAAGGAGTGAAAAGCCGGAAGAGAGGAGAACCGATTCGATTCGTTTATGACGAACAGATTCCCAAAGATTTACTGAAAAGATTAGTTGACCGGCTGAATGTGGATAAAAACGACACCCGTGTGGCAGGAGGACGCTATCATAACTTCAAAGACTTGATGAAATTTCCGGTGTGCGGTCGCTACGACTTAAAGTATCCCGTCTGGGAACCGGTTTTCAAGCCCGAACTAAACGGCAAAGAAAGCCTGCTCACATTGATTCGTCAGAAGGACCGCTCCCTGCATTATCCATTCCATAGCTTCGATACTTTCATCCGCGTACTTCGTGAAGCAGCCATCAGCAAAGAAGTAAAAAGTATCAAGATGACACTTTACCGGCTCGCTAAAGAATCAAAAGTGATCAAAGCACTGATCTGCGCAGCCAAAAACGGGAAGAAAGTAACGGTGGTCATCGAACTACTGGCACGTTTCGACGAAGCATCCAACATCAACTGGAGCAAAAGAATGCAGGACGCAGGCATCCACGTTATCTTCGGAGTGGAGGGACTGAAGATTCATTCCAAACTGGTACATATCGGTACCCGTCACGGAGACATTGCCTGCATCAGCACAGGAAACTTTCATGAAGGAAACGCACGTATGTATACCGATTATACCATCATGACCGCCCATCGTCCGCTGGTACGAGAAGTGAATGCCGTTTTCGACTTTATTGAGAAACCATACACTCCCGTCAATTTCAAAGAATTACTGGTTTCACCCAACGATATGCGCAAACGTCTGATTGCTCTCATCAGCAAGGAAATAAAGAACAAGGAACAAGGGAAAGAAGCCTATATTCTGGCAAAAGTAAACCATATTACCGACCGTGCGCTTATAGAAAAACTCTACGAAGCCTCGACAGCCGGAGTTCAAGTGGAACTGGTAGTACGCGGCAACTGTTCGCTGGTGACAGGCATCGCAGGTATCAGTGAAAATATCCATATCAACGGTATTATCGACCGATATCTTGAACACTCCCGTATCTTTATCTTTGCCAATGGCGGAGAAGAAAAATATTATATCGGTTCTGCCGACTGGATGCCCCGCAACCTTGATAACCGGATCGAAGTACTGGCTCCGGTGTACGACAAAGAAATACAGGCAGACTTAAAACGAATTGTCTGCTACGGATATCGGGATACGGCCAAAGGACGTATCGTAGACGGGACCGGAGAAAACCGACCTTGGGAAAACCGACCTTCCACACTCTGCAAAGACTTCACTCCTGCCCTTGCCGAAGCAGAGACAGCCACTGTCGTTTTCCGTTCGCAAGAAGAATTATATAGAAAATACAAGAATACATTATGATAAGTATGAAGAAAGTTAATTATGCAGCTATCGACATAGGTTCGAATGCCGTGCGGCTATTGATAAAATGCGTAAACGAAGAAAACGCTCCCGAATTAATGAGCAAGGTACAACTCATCCGCATTCCCTTACGACTGGGAGAAGATGCTTTTACCATGGGAGTTATTTCTGCTGAAAAAGAAAAGAAACTGATCCGGCTGATGAAAGCCTACAAACAGTTGATGAAGATATATGACGTAGTAGATTACCGTGCCTGTGCTACGTCCGCCATGCGTGACGCACGCAACGGAAAGGACATCGCCCGACAAATAGCCAGGAAAACTGGTATCCGCGTAGATATCATCGACGGACAAGAAGAAGCACACATTGTATATGACAACCATATCGAGCAACTTTTTGCTTCCGGACAAAACTACCTGTATGTAGATGTCGGCGGTGGCAGCACCGAGATTAATCTGATCAGTAACGGAGAACTGAAAAATTCCCGTTCATACAATATCGGAACGGTTCGCATGCTCAGCGGCATGGTGAAAGAAGAAGAAAAAGAGGCTTTACGCACCGACCTCATAGGGCTTGCCGCGGAATACGCGCCTACCAGCATCATCGGTTCGGGAGGAAACATCAATAAGCTTTTCCGTCTGGCAGACAAGAAAGACAAAAAGGCTTCTCTCCTACCCGTCGAATCGCTACGTGAAATTTACGAAGCATTGCAAGCTCTTCCTGCCGAGCAACGTATCAAACAGTATAAGCTAAAACCTGATCGGGCTGATGTCATCGTTCCGGCCGCGGAGATATTTTTGGAAGTAGCTATGAATGTGAAAGCTACCGGAATCATTGTACCTACCATCGGACTGTCCGACGGGATTATCGACAGCCTGTATACTCAGAACATGAATACACCTGTCACACCACAGGTTCAATAAATAGATAAAAGGCTCCTGATATCCGAATGACAACTTATTCGCATCAGGAGCCTTTTTTATAATTTCCATCTTTCTTCATGTATAAAATGACAGTTTGCAAGATAAGTCTGTTTTTGACAGTTTGTAATTCGTAATGTATCAAGAAGAGCTTCTTTAGCCGGTCATACTACTATTGATAGTTTTTCGCGATTGTAGGGCAATTAGCATATATCAGAAATTCAGCATTTGCATCCAATCCTGTGCTTATTAACGAATAATAGTCTACTTACATATCTATATGATTACATTTTCATTGACTCTGTTTATTTTCAACATTAAGCACTTAAACTTTCCAAAGAGCGAAATAGAAAACAGAGAAGACTAAAAGTATTAAATAAAGACAGTTTTATCGGTATGATGACACTATAGCAATGGTTTACTTACTTCATACCTACCTTTTAGTGACACCATCTGCATCTTTTGGTTACTTCATCCGCATCTTTTTCACAAACAATACGGTGTTTTTCATCAAACCATACAGTCATTTTATGCAAATCAACCGTATATTTGCGGTAATTCAACCATCTTTCCAAACTAACAGAAGATTATTAAAAAACAGGCAGGAAAGTAAATCGAGTCTTTCTACAAACAAATGACAGAATAAAGACTTATCACCGAACATTATGATAAAGGCAATCATCAATACCTGCACTCAAATAGTCTCTAAAATATAATATGCAATATATTACTTTTTTCACTTTTCTATTAGATGGAGGAAAAAACTGCCTGTTTCTTTTGTAGGGAATTAAACAAAACCGTATTTTTAGAGACAGTAACTATACATAGCTCAATAAGCTATATATATGACTACCTTAAACAATAAATTTTGGAGGATATAGATGAATAGCGATTATAAAGTTGGTGATTTAATTTATGATGCAAATATTTATGACGGGATGAATACCGACCTATCTGATTTGCAATTTTATAAGCGGTGGCTACCCCAAAGCAAGGGTGCCCGAATACTCGAACTTTGTTGTGGAACAGGCAGGCTTACTCTTCCAATTGCAAGGGATGGATATAATATTAGTGGAGTTGACTACACTCCCTCAATGCTTGCCCAAGCAAGACTCAAAGCTTCCGAAGCGGGATTAGAAATCAACTTCATTGAGGCAGATATCAGGACTTTAAATCTACAAGAAAAATACGACCTTATTTTTATTCCATTTAACTCAATCCATCATTTATATAAGAATGAGGACTTATTTAAGGTCTTTAATGTCGTTAAAAACCACCTCAAAGACGGAGGTTTATTCTTATTAGATTGTTTTAATCCAAATATTCAATATATCGTTGAAGGCGAAAAAGAACAGAAGGAAATTGCTGCATATACCACTGATGACGGAAGAGAAGTATTGATAAAGCAAAGGATGCGATATGAAAATAAAACTCAGATTAATCGCATTGAATGGCATTATTATATCAATGGTAAATTCAATTCTATCCAAAATTTGGATATGAGAATGTTTTTCCCTCAAGAACTGGATTCATACTTGAAATGGAATGGTTTTAATATTATCCACAAGTATGGAGGATTTGAAGAAGAAGCATTTAAAGATAATTCGGAAAAACAGGTATTTGTTTGTCAATGAAAATCCGCTGCATAACAATAACCTTCCTATATTGATATAGCAACTGCCCTGTAATCTGATATCAGACTACAGGGCAGTTGCTATAACGTTATGCTAATTCCCTTCTATCTGTCAGAATGGGAAAATCAGAGGCAGCACCAATATCATCACAATTCCCATGATAATCTGCAACGGTAATCCCACTTTTATATAATCCATAAAAGTATATTGTCCGGCAGGCATCACCAGCGCATTAGGCGGTGTAGAGAACGGAGAAGCGAAACACATACTTGCACCCACCGTCACGGCAAACAGGAAAGGAACCGGACTAACTCCGATCTGCATAGCACTTTGCAAAGCAATCGGGGCAAGCAAGACAGCAGTAGCGGTATTACTGATAAACATAGTCATTAATGACGTCGTAAAATAAATACCAGCCATCAATGCTACCGGTCCGTAAGATCCAAGCCCACTTACCAAAGTATTGGAGATGTACTCCGAAGCACCTGTTTTCTCTAATGCCAAAGACATAGGAAGCATAGCCGCAATCAATACAATACTTTCCCAGTTGATTGTTTTGTAAGCTGCTTCCACATTGCGGAAACATCCCGTCAGAACCATCAGGATACCAGCTATCATAACAGCCGTAACCGGTGCAACCGGAATAAAATCGAATACCATCATTGCTACCATCAATACCATGATAGCGGCAGCAACGGGTGCTTTGTAGTCCAACGTTACTTTAGCCGCTTCTGCCAAAGGCTGTCCCAACACCACCCAATCCGAATCTTCCTTACTAAGCCGGGCAATATTACTCCACGTCCCCTGCACTAAAAGCACATCACCACTATGAATCCGCTCATTTCCCAAATCCTGCAACAGATATTCCTTTTTACGACGGATACCTAATACATTCACATTAAACTTATCACGGAATCCGGACTCTTTAATAGTCTGATTGACCAGATTGGAAGCAGGCATCAATACAATTTCGGCAATACCGATATCATAAAAATCAAGCGAATTAGTAGTGCTTCTTGTCTCTTCCGTAGCATGATCATCAAGGATATCCAGCAGATAATCTTCGGCAAACTGCTGCACTTTATCAAATTCTCCCGTCACATACAGAATATCTTCCGCTTCCAGCATAGTATCCGGTTCGGCAAGTTTCTGAGTAATAGTCTTCAGAAAACGGTGCTGCGAAGCATCTCCACGACGGACTTCCATAATATTAAGTCCATATTTACGACGAATATCCAGATCGAGGATGGTCTTTCCCAAAAGGCGGGAGTCTTTAATCACCTGCATACGGAACAGATTACTGGAAAGACCATATTCATTCACCAACTGTTTCAGCGACTTACCCGAACGGCTGTTATCATCTTTCTGCCCTTTTTTAGAAAGAAACCACTTACTAAGCGGCATCAGAACCAGCGTACCGACAGCCACACTCACCAAACCTACAGGCAGGAAAGTAAAGAAAGAAAGCGGTTCGAAGCCTGCGGAAGTCAATGTGTTTTGTATGACAAGGTTGGGCGGTGTACCAATCAGCGTCATCATACCTCCCATACTACTGGCAAAGGCCAACGGCATCAGCAACCGACTCGGATTCATTTTGGCGCTCATCGCCAGACTGACCACAATGGGAAGCATCAGTGCCACCGTTCCGGTATTACTGACAAACGCACCGATAGCGGAAGTGACCAACATAACAAGGAAGAACAGGCGAATTTCACTGTTTCCAGCAAGTTTAAGGATACGCGAACTTATCATTTTTGCCAGTCCTGTCTGAAAAATAGCTCCGCCCACGACAAACAATCCGATCATCATAATGACTACCGAATTGGAGAAACCGGAAAGGGCTTCGTCGGGTGTTAATATCTGAAAGATAAGCAAAGCTACTAACGCACATAGTGCCACAAGATCCGAACGTATCTTACCGTTTACAAAAAAGATAGCCGAAAGAACGAGAATGATAATGGTTATCAACATAAGCTAAAAATAAAATGATTGTTTTATCCTGAATGTATCAAAGATTTATTTTGGAGGAGCAAAATTAAAAAATACTTTGCCGTTATAAAAACAAATTAGAATTGTTTTTGGTTCATGGGACATCATTTAATATTTTAATACATTCTTACTCTTTACGAAAATACGTTCCATCAAAAACATTTTAAAACCGAACCGGAAATAGAAGGCACCAAAGTTCTACTAATCAGTAAAGGTATTCTTTTCAGAAGAGTTTTATAAGGCTGATAAACAATATATTTCAGAAATTTCCTTTGTGAATTACAAAAAATGCATATATTTACCACAGATTTAGTACAAACATAAATTATGGCAAACAATATACTATCCGTTATATGGATTACAGACCAGCATTGGAGTTATTATTATTTACTAATAGGCTTTTTACTCCTGATCATCTGCTTTTTATTATACAGACTACGACAACTTAAAAAGAATATAGGAAAAGAACAGGATTACTATCATTCTTTATTCGATATACTCGATAACCTCCCTTTCCCTATTATGGTAAAAGATATCCAGAATAGTTTCCGATACTATTACTGGAACAAAGAATCCGAACTGCAATCCGGCATTAAGCGGGAAGAAGCAATAGGATGCACAGACTACGAAATCTATGGAGAAGAACGGGGCAGAAAATACCGTGATGTGGATGAATCACTTGTGCAGGCAGACAAGATATACCGGGCAGAAGAAAGCTACAGCACAGTGGACGGAGCAGTACATGATACAATTGCCGTAAAATCGATTATCAAATGGAAGGAAAAGAAAAAATGGCTGTTAGTGACCCGATGGGACATCACCCGGCTAAAGACTTACGAACGAGAACTGATTGCCGCCAAAGAAGAACTGGAAAAAGCGCTGAACAAACAAAAGCTAGCTTTGAAGAGCGTCAACTTCGGGCTCATTTATATCGACAAAAACTATCTGGTACAATGGGAAGAAACGACGCAAATTGCCAGCCTCGTGAAAGGAAGGCATTATACACCGGGACAAATCTGCTACAAAACAAGTGCACTCCGGGATACTCCATGCGAACAATGCGCCTTTCAGAAAGCGATTGAACAAGGAAAAATCATACGCCATACTATCCAGATAGATCAGGTAGACTTTGAAGTGACAGCTACTCCGGTTTATGATAATGAAGGAATAGAAATCATCGGCGGTCTGTTGCGCTTCGAAGACATCACCGAAAAGGTGAAAATGGACAAGATGCTACAGGAAGCAAAAGAAAAAGCAGAAGAATCAAACCGTCTGAAATCAGCTTTCCTTGCCAACATGAGTCACGAGATACGTACTCCGTTGAATGCGATTATTGGATTCTCTGACATGATTTGCCAAACGGGTGAAGAGGAAGAGAAACAGGAATACATGAAGATAGTGTCCAGTAACAATGAGTTGTTACTGCAATTGATAGATGATATTCTCGATCTTTCCAAAATCGAAGCCGGAACGATGGAATTTAGCCTCGCCCCTACCGATATCAATGATCTGATGGAAGGTATTTGCAGGCAAATGCAAGAGAAAAACACTTCTCCCGACGTGGCGATCACCTTCACGGAGAAAGCGGAAGAATGTATTCTCAACACAGACCGCGTACGTCTTTCGCAAGTAATCATCAACTTCACAAACAATGCGATGAAGTTCACTCCGAAAGGTTCCATCCAAATGGGATATCGGATTGACGAAGCAAAAGATGAAATCTACTTCTATGTAAAAGACACGGGCATTGGGATTCCGGAGGATAAAATAAACGAGGTATTCGAACGTTTCGTCAAGCTGAATACATTCGCAAAAGGTACGGGACTCGGTCTGGCTATCTGCCGGGTGATCGTAGAGCGCTTAGGCGGCACTATCGGAGCAGATTCTAAAGAAGGAGAAGGTTCGTGCTTTTGGCTCAGACTTCCGATAACCCAAAAATCAAATAATTAACTGTAAATGGCTGTACACACTAATTCATACTTGTACAGTTTTACTCCTTTCTGTTTAGGAATGAACTAAACAGTAGTACACAATAGTAACTCCATTCTCCTCCTTCGGGAAGGAGGAGTGGTCGAAGACCGAGGTGGTAGGAAAAACAATGTTTATACCTATTTCTTTGTAAATGACAGGATTATGTATTCACCTACCACCTCCCCCTACGGGTACTCCTCCTTCCCGAAGGAGGAGAATTGAAGATAGAACCGACTATCATTTAGTTCAAAACAGTGTCAAAAGAAGCGATCAGAGAGCAGCCTCCAATATTTTACGGGCAACGGCTCCTGTCACGTTCTCATTTTCTCCATACTTGGCACCACGCTCGTTAAATCGGCGTTCAATTTCCAAAACGGTTTCTTCACCGATATTTTCTTCATGCAGACGGGTAGTCAAGCCCAATGAACGGAAAAACTCTTCAGTACGATCAATTGCTTCATCAATACGTTCTTCTTTCGTTCCGGAAGTAATTCCCCATACTCTTTCACCGTATTGCACCAACTTGTCTCCTTTCGCTTCCCGAAGGACACGTAAAGTTGCCGGGAGAATAATTACCAGCGTATGCCCATGTGTCAGTCCATGCAATGCAGTGATTTCATGACCGATCATGTGAGTTGCCCAGTCCTGAGACACTCCCATTGCAATAAAGCCATTCAACGCCATTGTTGCAGAAAGCATGAAATCTGCCATAAGCTGATAATCATGCTGGTTCTCACGAATCTTTGGAGCTATTTCTACCAGAGTTTGCAGGATACCTTCCGCCCAACGGTCCATCACACGGCTTTGTCCGGCAACTGTCATGTATTGCTCCATCACATGAACGAATGTATCCGCCAATCCGCACGCCACCTGATGAGGAGGTAGAGTAAAGGTTACTTCCGGATCGAGAATAGAGAACAATGGGAAATTGGAATAAAAAGGATATTTTTCCTTGGTTTCGTGACGGGAGATGACAGCTCCGTTATTCATTTCCGACCCAGTGGCAGGAAGCGTCAATACGGTAGAAAGCGGAACAGTCTTGGTAACCGGACGTCCGGCAAGTACCAAATCCCATGCATCACCGTCGTATAACAAACCCGCGGAAATCAATTTCGTACCATCAATCACAGAACCACCGCCTACAGCCAATAGATAATCGACTTTCTGTTCCTTGCCCAAAGCAATCGCCTTGCGAAGCGTTTCAATGGCCGGATTAGGCTCAATGCCCCAAAACTCTATTGTAAAATGGTCTTTAAGCGCTTCTTTTACCTGATCATACACGCCATTCTTTTTCACGCTGCCTCCGCCAAAAGTTATCATAATACGTTTGTCGGATGGTATTTCTTTGCTCAGCCGGGCAATCATTCCATGCCCCATAATCAGCTTTACGGGATTCTGAAAGATAAAATTTTCCATATCTGTCTATTGTTATTATTTTGGTTATTAGTTACTAACCTTGCAAATATACGCCAATTATCTGAAACCTGTCGGAATCAGGCAATGAATTGTTGCAAGGCCGAAGGAACCATAGCAGACAGCCAAGGTTTCATATCTTCAGCTACCAATAACCAATAAAGCAATAATATAATAAAAATGGCAATAGCGATACCTACTAAGACTTTTCTCTGTTTCATAATTGTTTTTCGTTTAAATATTCAATATTTATAAGAACAGATCAGGCAGAAAATTGTTCTATATCAGAAAAATGAAGGGGAAAAAGAAAAAAAGTAAGATTTTGTTTGTTGTTTCAAACAAAGTGTCTATATTTGTCCCCGATAAATAACAAAAGACAATGAGAACAATGTTAGTAAATACATATTGGTGGTGGCGCCCGTTACAACTCCGACAGTCGTAAGGGAGCAGTGCTCGTATGTATATACCTCATTAAAGATATAACAAATTTGAAAGAGCCCTGTCGCAGGTTGCGACAGGGCTCTTTTTATTTGCCCGTTTTTGAAAATCGAATAAATAATAATAAATAAAAATAGGATTATGAAAAGTTTTTTAGTTGATCAGGATGGTTATTACGGAGAGTTCGGCGGCGCTTATGTTCCGGAAATTCTCCACAAATGTGTAGAGGAACTGAAGAATACGTACCTCGAAGTGCTCGAAAGCGAAGATTTCAAAAAGGAATTTGACCAGCTGTTGCGCGACTACGTAGGACGCCCTTCTCCACTCTATCTCGCCCGCAGACTTTCTGAAAAGTATGGTTGCAAAATGTATCTGAAACGGGAAGACCTGAACCATACAGGTGCTCACAAAATCAACAATACCATCGGACAGATTCTGCTGGCACGCCGCATGGGCAAGAAACGCATCATCGCCGAAACCGGAGCCGGACAACACGGCGTTGCAACGGCTACCGTATGTGCTTTGATGGATATGGAATGTATCGTCTATATGGGTAAAACGGACGTTGAGCGCCAGCACATCAATGTCGAAAAAATGAAGATGCTGGGAGCTACCGTAATCCCGGTCACTTCCGGCAACATGACACTGAAAGATGCGACCAACGAAGCAATCCGCGACTGGTGCTGTCATCCTGCCGACACTTATTATATCATCGGCTCTACGGTAGGTCCCCATCCTTATCCCGACATGGTGGCACGCCTGCAATCCGTAATCAGCGAAGAAATCAAAAAACAACTTCTGGAGAAAGAAGGACGTGATCACCCTGATTATCTGATAGCCTGCGTAGGTGGAGGAAGCAATGCCGCCGGTACGATTTATCATTATATCAATGACGAACGGGTAGGCATCATTCTGGCAGAAGCAGGAGGAAAAGGAATAGAAACCGGAATGACCGCCGCCACTATACAGCTTGGAAAAATGGGCATTATTCATGGAGCCCGTACTTACGTTATCCAGAACGAAGACGGACAGATTGAAGAACCCTACTCTATCTCCGCCGGACTGGACTATCCGGGAATCGGACCGATACACGCCAATCTTGCCGCTCAAAGACGGGCTACCGTATTGGCTGTCAATGATGACGAAGCAATCCATGCCGCTTATGAACTGACCAAGCTTGAAGGAATCATTCCCGCACTGGAATCTGCCCACGCACTGGGTGCGCTGAAGAAATTGAAGTTCAAACCGGAAGATGTGGTTGTACTGACCGTATCGGGACGTGGCGACAAAGACATTGAAACTTATTTGTCTTTCAATGAAAAGTGATTATCAACATCTAGTTTTGTAGTTTGAATTTAGAAATTATAAAAATGAAAACATTCAGTTATACAGCCCATAGCAAACAGGTACTCGGAGATATGCACACTCCTGTCAGTATCTATCTGAAAGTACGTGATATGTACCCGCAATCTGCATTGATGGAGAGCTCCGATTATCATGCAGGAGAAAATTCCCTTTCGTTCATCGCTCTTTGTCCGCTGGCAAGTATCGGTGTCAATAGCGAAATAGTCACTGCCAGTTATCCCGACAACAGCCGGAAAGAAGAGCCGCTCACCCAATCATTCACCGTAGAAAAAGCGATGAATCAATTCATCAGTCAGTTTCAAGTGACCGGAGAAAACAAGAATGTATGCGGACTTTACGGATACACCACATTCAACGCAGTGAAATACTTCGAACATATCCCAGTGAAAGAAAGTCATGATGAGCAGAATGATGCTCCGGACTTGCTATACATATTATATAAGTATATCATCGTTTTCAATCATTTCAAGAATGAATTGACATTGGTAGAAATGCTGGGCGAAGGTGAAGAAAGCGGTTTGCCGGAACTGGAGGCTGCCATCGAAAACAGAAATTATGCTTCTTATAATTTCTCGGTAACAGGTCCTGTCAGCAGCCCGATCTCCGATGAGGAACATAAAGCGAACGTTCGCAAAGGTATTGCTCATTGTATGCGTGGCGACGTTTTTCAGATTGTCCTTTCCAGAAGATTCGTCCAGCCTTATGCCGGAGATGATTTCAAAGTTTATCGTGCTCTTCGCAGCATCAATCCTTCTCCCTATCTTTTCTATTTCGATTTCGGGGGATACCGCATTTTCGGTTCTTCACCGGAGACTCACTGTAAAATTGAAGACGGACGTGCCTACATCGACCCGATTGCCGGAACAACCCGCCGTACCGGAGATACGGTAAAAGACCGCGAATTGGCGGAAGCACTGCTTGCCGATCCGAAAGAGAACGCGGAGCATGTGATGCTGGTTGATCTGGCAAGAAATGATCTTTCACGTAATTGCCATGATGTACGGGTATTGTTTTATAAGGAACCACAGTATTACAGTCATGTGATTCATCTGGTCAGCCGCGTGAGCGGTCAGCTGAATGAAGGGGCGGATAAGATTAAAACTTTCATCGATACTTTCCCTGCGGGAACGTTGAGCGGAGCACCGAAAGTACGCGCCATGCAGCTGATCAGTGAAATCGAACCTCATAACCGCGGTGCTTATGGCGGCTGTATCGGCTTTATCGGACTTAACGGAGAACTGAACCAGGCAATCACCATCCGTACTTTTGTCAGCCGGAATAACGAGTTGTGGTTCCAGGCCGGAGGCGGTATCGTTGCACGCAGTCAGGATGAATACGAGCTGCAAGAGGTAAACAATAAATTAGGAGCTCTTAAAAAGGCTATCGATTTAGCTGTTAATTTAAAAAACTAACTGTTCAGAGCGATCTGCCTGATAAGTCAGAAACAGTATTTGAACAACAATTTTACAATAACAATAAAATGAAAATATTACTTTTAGATAACTATGATTCTTTCACCTACAATTTGCTGCATGCAGTGAAAGAACTGGGAGCTACAGACGTCGAAGTAGTCCGCAACGACCAGATAAACCTTGATAAAGTGGAACGATTTGATAAGATCATACTTTCACCGGGGCCGGGAATACCCGAAGAAGCAGGCTTGCTATTGCCCATTATCAAACGATATGCACCGACAAAGAGTATTTTAGGCGTTTGTCTGGGACATCAGGCCATCGGCGAGGCTTTTGGTGCACGACTGGAAAACCTGAAAGAAGTATATCACGGTGTACAGACACCGATCAGCATCCTGCAGAAAGACGTACTTTTTGAAGGGCTGGGCAAAGAGATACCTGTCGGACGTTATCATTCCTGGGTAGTCAGCCGGGAAGGTTTTCCCGAGTGCCTGGAGATAACTGCTGAAAGTCAGGAAGGACAAATCATGGCATTACGTCACAAAACCTATGATGTACATGGCATCCAGTTCCATCCCGAATCCGTACTGACTCCGCAAGGAAAAGAAATCATCAAAAACTTCTTAAACGAATAAACTTATGAAACAGATTCTATATAAACTTTTCGAACACCAATATTTGGGACGCGATGAAGCACGTACTATCCTGCAAAACATCGCACAAGGGAAATATAATGACGTACAGGTAGCATCACTGATTACTGTCTTTCTGATGCGTAATATTTCTGTCGAAGAATTATGCGGATTCCGTGATGCATTATTGGAAATGCGGGTTCCGGTTGATTTGAGCGAGTTTGCTCCGATCGATATTGTCGGTACGGGAGGAGATGGAAAAAATACGTTCAACATTTCTACGGCGGCCTGCTTTACAGTAGCCGGAGCAGGTATTCCGGTAGTAAAACATGGCAATTATGGAGCTACTTCAGTCAGCGGTGCCAGCAATGTGATGGAGCAACATGGGGTTAAATTCACAAGTGATGTTGATCAGATGCGGCGCAGTATGGAACAATGTAATATTGCTTATCTGCACGCTCCTTTGTTCAATCCGGCACTGAAGGCAGTTGCCCCGATCCGTAAAGGATTGGCGGTACGTACATTCTTTAATATGCTCGGTCCGTTGGTCAATCCGGTATTGCCAACTTATCAGCTTTTAGGCGTGTATAATCTTCCGCTTTTGCGCCTTTATACCTATACTTATCAGGAGAGTAAGACTAAATTTGCCGTTGTACATAGTCTGGACGGATATGATGAGATTTCTCTGACGAACGAGTTTAAGGTAGCTACCTGTGGCAATGAGAAGATTTATACTCCGGAAGGTCTCGGATTTGCACGTTATCAGGATACTGATCTGGATGGTGGACAGACACCGGAAGATGCTGCTAAAATCTTTGATAACATCATGAACAATACAGCTACGGAAGCACAGAAAAACGTAGTTGTTATCAATGCAGCTTTCGCTATTCAAGTAGTTCGTCCGGAAAAAACGATTGAAGAGTGCATCGCCCTCGCTAAAGAATCACTAGAAAGTGGCCGGGCATTGGCTACACTGAAGAAATTCATTGAATTGAATAATAAGTAATAGGTAATAAGTTATAAATGATAAGTGGTAAAGGATGAATATACGATATCCTTTGCCTTGATTCAAAATTTAAGATTAATGAAAGATATATTATCCGAAATTATAGCTAACAAACGGTTTGAAGTCGATTTGCAAAAGCAGGCTATTTCCATCGAACAGTTGCAGGAAGGTATCAATGAAGTTCCGGCTGCCCGTTCTATGAAACAGGCATTGGCTTCTTCCGATTCCGGTATTATAGCCGAATTTAAGCGTCGGTCACCATCCAAAGGGTGGATCAAACAGGAAGCACGTCCCGAAGAGATTGTTCCGTCATATCTTGCGGCAGGTGCTTCCGCCCTCTCTATTCTCACTGATGAGAAATTTTTTGGAGGAAGTCTGAAAGATATCCGTACAGCACGTCCTTTGGTCGATGTTCCCATTATAAGAAAAGACTTTATCATTGATGAGTATCAGTTATATCAGGCAAAAATTGTCGGTGCGGATGCCGTACTTCTTATCGCCGCCGCACTGAAACAGGAAAAATGTCAGGAACTGGCAGAGCAGGCACATGAACTGGGATTGGAAGTATTACTTGAAATCCATAGTGCGGAAGAGTTACCTTATATTAATAGTAAAATTGATATGATTGGGATTAATAATCGCAATCTGGGTACTTTCTTCACAGATGTAGAAAACTCTTTCCAACTGGCAGGACAACTTCCACAAGATGCGGTATTAGTATCGGAGAGTGGCATTTCCGATCCGGAAGTGGTAAAACGTCTTCGGACTGCCGGATTCCGGGGATTCCTCATCGGAGAGACATTTATGAAAACTCCGCAACCGGGAGAAACGCTGCAGAACTTTCTGAAAGCCATTCAATAAATACATGAACTTCCAAAAACGGACAGCCCTATGATCAACGGAAAAATCATCAAAGTATGCGGTATGCGTGAAGCCCCCAATATACGGGATGTGGAGTCACTACAAAAAGTGGATATGATAGGATTTATCTTCTATCCCAAATCTCCCCGTTATATCTACGAACTTCCCGCTTACCTACCCGTTCGTGCCCGCCGTGTCGGAGTTTTTGTGAATGAAGACAAAGATGTAATCACGATGTACGCCGACCGTTTCGGGCTGGAATATATCCAGCTCCACGGCAAAGAATCACCGGAATACTGTCAGTCACTGCGCACCTCCGGCCTGAAAATCATCAAAGCTTTTTCTGTGGCTCGCCCAAAAGACTTGAATCACATAAGCAAGTATGAAAAAGCTTGCAATCTTTTCCTGTTTGATACGAAATGTGAGCAGTATGGTGGCTCAGGAAACCAATTCGACTGGAACATTCTGCATACCTACAACGGACAAGTTCCATTCCTATTGAGTGGCGGCATCAACTCACACAGTGCCAATGCATTGAAAGCATTCAACCATCCCCGTCTGGCAGGGTACGACCTGAACAGCCGTTTCGAACTGAAGCCCGGGGAAAAGGACCCGGAACGAATCCGGATGTTTCTAAATGAACTAAAGTCATAAATTTAAATTCTCAAAATCATGAACAGAATTAATCAACTCTTTAATAGCAACAAGAAAGATATTCTTTCTATTTATTTTTGTGCAGGTGATCCTGCCCTTGATGGAACAGTCAATGTCATCCGTACTCTCGAAAAACATGGCGTCAGCATGATCGAAATCGGAATCCCATTCAGTGATCCAATGGCGGACGGTATTGTCATCCAAAACGCTGCCACTCAGGCATTACGAAACGGCATGTCACTGAAACTCCTTTTCGAACAATTACGAAACATTCGTCAGGAAGTAAGCATCCCATTGGTATTTATGGGATACTTAAACCCTATTATGCAGTTCGGATTTGAAAACTTCTGCCGCAAATGCGTGGAATGCGGAATAGACGGCGTTATCATCCCCGACTTACCTTTCAGAGATTATCAGGATCACTACCGCATCATTGCCGAACGTTATGGAATCAAAGTAATCATGCTCATCACCCCGGAGACCAGTGAAGAGCGGGTACGTGAGATCGATGCACATACAGACGGATTCATCTATATGGTTTCATCCGCAGCTACTACAGGCGCACAACAGGACTTCAACGAACAGAAACGTGCCTATTTCAAAAAGATCGAAGACATGAATCTACGCAACCCGCTAATGGTAGGTTTCGGTATCTCCAACAAAGCTACTTTTCAAGCAGCTTGCGAACATGCTTCCGGAGCTATCATCGGTAGCCGCTTTGTCACTCTGCTTGAAGAAGAAAAAGATCCGGAAAAAGCCATTCTGAAACTGAAAAATGCACTTAAATAGACATAGGAAATAGTCAGACAAATAGTAGCTAAAATAGCCGGACAGCATCGTTTTGCTTTGCATAACCATTCTTTCCGAACAATTTTAGCTACTTGACTATTTTTACGACTCACTTCATTTTTTCTTTTAATCCATCGTATAATTCCGCATAAATATTCATATTTATAACATTTCACTGCAAACTACGAACAAATTCATCATTTACTATTCATAATTCGCAATTAATCTATATCTTTGTCAGCGTTTTAACAGAAATTCATCAATTATGAGAGTAGAGACCCCTTCTGTTTTGTTGATTTACACGGGTGGAACTATCGGAATGATAGAAAATCCGGAGACAGGTGCCTTAGAAAACTTTAATTTCGACCATTTGCTCAAGCACGTTCCTGAGCTGAAAAGATTCAACTATCGCATTTCCTCCTATCAATTCGAACCTCCTCTCGACTCCTCGGATATGGAGCCTGCTTACTGGGCAAAACTTGTAAAGATCATCAACTATAATTACGACCATTTTGATGGTTTTGTTATTCTGCATGGAACGGATACAATGGCCTATACTGCTTCCGCCCTAAGTTTTATGCTCGAAAATCTGAGTAAGCCTGTTATTCTGACCGGTTCTCAATTGCCAATCGGAACGCTGCGTACGGACGGAAAAGAAAATCTGATCACTGCAATCGAGATTGCTGCTGCCAAGAATCCAGACGGTACAGCTATTGTCCCCGAAGTATGTATTTTCTTTGAAAATCACCTGATGCGAGGTAATCGTACCACAAAAATCAATGCTGAGAACTTTAATGCCTTCCGGTCTTTCAATTACCCGCCATTGGCACGCGTAGGCATCCATATTAAATACGAGCCCAACCTTATTCGCAAACCGACCCCGGACAAACCACTAAAGCCACACTATCTGTTTGATACAAATGTGGTAATATTAACTCTTTTTCCCGGCATCCAGGAGGAGATCATCCATTCACTACTCCATGTCCCCGGATTGAAAGCTGTCGTGATGAAAACATTCGGATCAGGAAATGCACCGCAAAAAGAATGGTTCATCCGGGAATTAAAAGAGGCTACTGATCGTGGAATTATCATTGTTAACATCACACAATGTGCTTCCGGAGCAGTAGAAATGGGACGTTACGAGACCGGAATGCATCTGCTCGAAGCAGGTGTTATCAGTGGATATGACAGTACTCCCGAATGTGCTGTAACTAAACTGATGTTTTTGCTGGGACACGGACTATCTAATAAAGACATCCGATACAAAATGAACTCTTGTTTAATAGGGGAAATAACCAAACCCTAAAAAAGAAAATCTCTATAGTAATCTCCTGATTTTCATCCTATAATATTTCTGCAAAAGAAAAAATCAGGAGATTACTCTTTCGTTTTTCATATAAAGCGAACCAAAACGGAAATATCGTTGCTTTTTACACAAGAAATATCAATAAATACATCTTTAATCCAAAATATACAACTATCTTTGCAACAAACAAAAAAACAATCAAACAATAGACATTATGATGAAAAAAACAATTCTGCTTACATCTATAATTGCGATAGCAATAGTAAGCATGTTATCCAGTTGCGTAGATTCCGAGAAGGATCTATATGATCCGTCTTATCAGACAGCCAATCCAATGGGGGACGGTTTTGCTGCACCGGATGGATTTGACTGGAATATGACTACAACTAGTATTCTAAGCATAGAAATTGATGATGAACTATACAACCAAATAGAAATATTGGACGCAAATCCATTTTCAACGTCTGATTACCATATACTTGCCAAAGGAGTTGCCAAAAAAGGTCAAGCTTTTTCACAAGAAATAAATTATACAGAAGGAACTAATTACCTATATATTCGTAAGACAGACTCTAGAAGCAGAGTGTCTATTAGTACATGGGATGTATCTAAAAATAAAGAAATTGTAGGTTCAAGGACTACAAGAGTGGCAAAAGCGACCACCGGAAGCTATAATATTCCAGAAAAATATCCCGAAGAAACTTATGATACCACAGGAGCCATTGAGCTTAGAGGTAATACTAATTGGAATCAACCAAATCATCATTTGGAAACAGGCAAAAGCTATATCATAAAAGACAAATTTAATGGTGAAATCAACCATACCAGTGGATATTTGAATGGCGGAAGATTTACCATATTTGTAGAAGGTGAATGGACACCCTCGCAAAACCAAATACAAAGTGCAGATATTATTATTTTGAAGGGTGGAAAAATCAACACAGATTCATTCACGAGTTTTCTTATTGCTGACAACTCAATATTAACGATTCAATCAGGCGGAAGTCTTATTGGCAATAACATCAATCTTGCTGCCATAGGAGTATTACTGAAAAATTTTGGAACAATTAATGTCAATAGTATGAAGGACTTGAATACGACGTCTATTTTATACAATGCTCCTAAAGCCACAATTAATGTTACAGGAAAATCTGTTGCTTCTTGGGAACAGTCCATATTTACCAAAGGAGCTATTTATAACTTTGGAGAATTGACTATTCAAGAAGGTGCATTAAAGTTTAACTCTCAAGATGCAACATGCTATTTTTATAATGGAACTGAAGCAACAATTAATACTCCAACTTTCATTATAGGTGGAATTGGTGTAAATGATGGAACTGTTAATGCTCAAAAAATAAGTAATGATAATGGCGGTAACCCTACTTTTACTAATAATTGCAGTCTTTATGCCAAAAACTCTTTCGAATTCGGAGGAACAAACGGAACTATCATAATGAATAAAGGTATATTGGCTGGTGGCATAGAAAATGGTACTTTTATAGCTATTCCATCTTTTAAATGCAGTAATAGCGGAATCACTTTTGAACTGAATAATGGTTCTATGATAAAAGCAGAGATAATGGATATTCCTAATGTCACTTTTAAAGCTGCCGGAACCCGTTCATTATTAAAATCTACAAAAAGCATATCTACTGGTTGGACAACTAAGTTCAATGGTAATTTAGATATTGAATGCCCGGAAGGGGAATTCGCCAAAGGGGTACCTGCCAATAACCCTAATTACATTATGGAAAATTCAGTAGAATTATATATCCCTAATGGTTCCAAAACAATCATTACTTCATGTAGTGAAATTTCAGAAATACCTGACCCTACCCCTGACCCGGAAGATCCTGAATTCCCTATTGAAGTGGAAGACAACAAGGATTATACCTACCTCTTTGAAGACCAATGGCCACTATATGGAGATTATGATATGAATGACATTGTTCTGACCATTCAGAAAAGGAAAATATATACTAATAAAGAGAATAAAGTAACAAAATTCGAGTTGAGTATTGACTTATCCGCAGCCGGAGCAACAAAAAGCATCGGAGCAGCTATTATGCTGGACAATGTACCCGCCAATGCCATTACACAGCCAGTTGAATTCAGTGACAATACTCTTGCCAAGAATTTCAATCTAAATAATAACAATATCGAAAATGGTCAGGATTATACTGTGATTCCTCTGTTTGATGATGCTCATAAAGTATTGGGAAGAGATCGGTATGAGCAGATTAATACTGTTTCAGACTATGCAGGCAATACCAAACCTAAAAATATCAGTTTCTCCATTACATTCAATAATCCGACAATATCAGCAGATGCCTTTAATGTCAACAAATTGAATGTCTTTATCATCGTAGACGGCAACAGAAACCCACGTAAGGAAATACATGTTGCAGGCTACCAACCAACCAAACTCGCAAATACCGATCTGTTTGGCGGAAACAACGATAACAGCCATCATGCTAGCAAAAAATATTATATCAGTAAAGAGAATCTGGCATGGGGCATCATGGTTCCTTCCAATTTCAAATGGCCTTTGGAGTATGTAAATATCAAAACTGCTTATTCACAATTCAGTGACTGGGTAACGAGCGGTGGTACAGAAAATGAAAAATGGTGGAATGATTTTGATGTAAACAAGGTATTCCAAACAAATAAAAACTAATCTCCCTTATCAACACGGGTTTCATAAAAATAATGAAATCCGTGTTTTTTTTCCTCACTAAACGTATCAGATATATTCTATTAATAAATAAAAATAATAATCTTCATGAATTTTACTTCTGCTAATTGGAAGTTTATTCTAAAATTATATATATATTTGCACGAAGTGAAACAAAGGCAAGAGATTCAATTTAATCTATATAAATCAAGTAGCAAAGCAAGCGATAGAAAGGTTCTATTTGTATGAAAAAAAAGATACTATTAGTTGACGATAAAGCGACTATTGGAAAAGTTGCAAGTATATATTTAGGCAAGGATTACGACGTTATGTATTTGGAGAATCCTATTAAAGCAATAGATTGGCTTAATGAAGGTAATGTACCCGATCTCATTATTTCCGATATTCGTATGCCGTTAATGAGAGGAGATGAATTCCTCAGATATATGAAAGCCAATGAGTTATTCAAGTCAATTCCTATCGTTATGCTGTCCAGCGAAGAAAGTACTACGGAAAGAATCAAATTACTGGAAGAAGGGGCAGAAGACTATATTCTGAAGCCATTCAATCCTTTGGAACTAAAAATCCGAATCAAAAAGATTATCGACTAATACAGCCTTTAAATGCAATATTTTGTTTACATAGGCAGACACAACAAAACAATAGAACTGTTTTCGAAATTAAGTACCGGAGTATTCTATGCAGCACCAAACTGCTATAAGGCAACTAAAGTGCTAGACAAGATACGAGAAAAATACGACGCAGCTTTATTTATTGAGCAGGTAGAATTATCAAAAGATATCGCTGATATTCGCTCTATACGAAAAATGTATCCAGGGCTTTATATGGTACTGGTTATAGATTCCATTACTAAGGAAGAAGCTACAGAATACTTGAAGGCAGGAGTTAATAACACGATTAAGTACGAAACCAACAGTGAAGTACTGAAAGATCTGTCAACTTTTCTCACACGTAGAAAAGAACAAAAAATAGCAGCACTGCAACTCCAAACACAGAATTTAAAAGCCTTTCGCCTGCCTTCATGGAAAAGAATCTTCGATATATTCTTTTCCGGAATAGCACTACTTTTCCTTTCTCCTCTTTTAATAGCTACTGCTATAGCCATTCGCTTGGAGAGCAAAGGACCGATTATCTATAAATCCAAACGTGTAGGAAGCAATTATCAGATATTTGATTTTCTCAAATTCCGTTCGATGTATACCGACGCTGATAAACATCTGAAGGATTTCAATGCTCTCAACCAATACCAACAGGAAGAAGAAGAGGAAGAAGATATATGGGGAGAAGAATCCTGTGTCTCTGAAGAAGCAGACGAAGAAGAAATTCTCCTGATATCCGACGATTTTGTAATTTCTGAAGAAGACTATATCCACAAGAAATCAAAAGAGAAAAGTAATGCTTTCGTAAAACTGGAAAATGACCCCAGAATCACAAAGATAGGACGTTTTATCCGTAAATACAGCATTGATGAATTACCACAGCTTATCAATATCCTCAAAGGAGATATGTCTATAGTGGGCAATCGTCCCCTCCCACTCTATGAGGCAGAGTTACTGACTAGTGATGAACACATTGATCGTTTTATGGGACCAGCCGGTCTTACCGGGCTGTGGCAGGTTGAAAAAAGAGGTGAAGCGGGTAAACTCTCCGCAGAAGAACGCAAGCAACTGGATATCCAATATGCAAAAAACTTCTCTTTCGGACTGGACATAAAAATCATTCTGAAAACAGTTACTGCATTCGTTCAAAAAGAGAACGTATAACTCCTTCACTACAGGATGGACTACTTTATCTACATAGCAGACGATTTCTTCTTTTTGTGTATAGGGCTTTTGCTCCTATACCTTTTCATATTGGCTGTTGCCTCACATTTCAAACATTCCAATTATCCCAAAGCCAGAAAACAATATCAGTGTGCCATATTAGTTCAGGACGGAAGCCTCCTTCCTTTCATGTATCAACAGGAAGCATATGAATTCATCACATATAAAGATTTGCTGGAAGCAATTAATTCATTAGATAAAGAACGATACGAATTAGTCATCCTTCTTTCTGATAAAGCCAGTGCTTTATCACCCCATTTTCTGGAAAAGATTTATAATGCCTACGATGCCGGAATACAGGCAATGCAGTTACACACGATCATTAATAATCATAAGGGAGTACGGAAACATTTCCATGCTCTATCCGAAGAAATCAATAACAGTCTTTTCAGATCGGGGAATACTCAGATCGGCTTTTCTTCAAGTCTTTTCGGAACCAATATGGCTTTCGACTTAGAATGGCTACAGAAGAATCAAAGAACTGCCAAAACAAATCTCGAACGAAAGTTATTCAAACAGAATATATATATTGAATATCTGCCGGATGTGATTGTACACTGTGACTCCGCCCCTGTTTATCCCTATCGCAGGCGCATACGGAAGACCCTCTCTTATCTATTGCCGTCTTTATTAGAAGGCAACTGGAATTTCTGCAACCGTATAGCCCAGCAGCTGATACCTTCTCCGATGAAATTATGCACCTTCATCAGTATTTGGACTTTATTGATAACAGGATACCACTGGACCTCGTCACTCAAGTGGTGGATATTGCTTTTAGGATTGGCAATCACATACAGTCTGGCAATACCGAATTATTTAGTAGAAGATAAAAAGAAACAAAAACATTCAATATGGAAAAAAGGACACTGAAACTGCGAATCAAACAAAATCCGGCTTTGAAACAAGTCGTACATCGTTTTATTATGCATCCTGTAAAGACACGCCCCAACTGGTGGATACGCCTTTTCTATTTTGTATATCTGAAATGTGGAAAAGGTTCCGTGATTTATCGCAGTGTCCGCAAAGACCTTCCTCCTTTTAATCAGTTCTCGCTAGGGCGCTATTCGGTAGTAGAAGACTTTTCCTGCCTTAATAATGCGGTAGGAGATTTAATCATTGGAGATTATACCCGCATCGGATTAGGAAATACCATTATCGGTCCGGTTCTTATAGGAAATCATGTGAATCTTGCACAGCATGTAACAGTCACAGGACTTAATCATAATTATCAAGATGCGGAGAAATCAATCGACGAACAGGGAGTAAGTACACAGCCTGTCACTATTGAGGATGATGTATGGGTAGGTGCAAACTCAGTCATACTGCCAGGAGTTACTTTAGGGAAACATTGTGTAGTGGCTGCCGGAAGCGTTGTCAGCCGTTCCATCCCAGCATACTCTATTTGTGCCGGTTGCCCTGCCAAAGTGATCAAATCATATGATTTCGCAACGAAAGAGTGGAAAAAAGTAAAATGATATCCACCACTAATTATTAATAGTGAGAGCAGCTACGCAATATACCTTATAAAGGGGATTGTGACAGATACAGAAACGCACTATCTTTGCAGTATCAGAATTGAATTAATTAGTCATAATTTTATTACGTAGCCACATTTAAGTAAAAATGAAATAGGGTCCCGCCGAAGCGATTTCGTCGGGATTTTATTTTATACACTCCTGGCATTAGCAATCCCGGTATTTATATACCTTTCGGCTCCCCTGCGTCTATAAACAAAAAACGAGTCAATTCCTAGAAGGGAACCACTCGCCACAGCATCAGAAAAGCCAGAAAGGCTTTTCTTTTATTACCTCAATTCCTGAAAACTAATCTTCTTTTTACCTTTTAAACTTCTTACCTATTGTTATCCTTTTTACCTTTTACCAAAAAATGTCCTATTGAACACTAAAAAATTTAATACCTTAATTATTTAAATCTAATACCTTAATAATCTTTTCTTTTACCTTTTAAACTAATAGCAATTTCCCAATTGCACTGCAAAGGTACGAAAAGATTCCGTGTTCGCAAACGGCTTCAGATTTTATAACATTCTTTTAAGGTTATAAATCTTTCACATCATTTAGCGTAACAAGCTTATTTACAATAGCATAAATAGTCAGGCCAGCCGCACTGTGTATCTGTAGCTTTTTGCTGATATTTCTCCGGTGAGTAATGACAGTGTGAATAGACAAGAAAAGATTCTCTGCAATCTCTTTATTCGTCATACCTTTCACCACACAGATCACTATCTCTTTCTCCCGTTGGCTAAGCGTTTCCTGATTGTCAAGCTCCTCCTCTTCCGAAGCCAGATTTAGCAGACCATGAATCTTTTTAGAAAGAATATCCAGATCATCAAAGATAGAAATCGACTCATCATATTTAGTCAGCAAAGAGGCATCTACAAAAGAGCTAACCAAAGCAATCAAACGTATTTTCTTACCGGCAGTTTCTTCCCGGAACTTATTTACATCAAAGTAGTCACCAAAAGTAGGATTTACAATCAGCATTTCCGGATATTGCGTACGCAGGCAATCACTCAGAGCCTCTACTGAAAGTAATTCTATAGGTTGCACCTTCACATTAGGAAGACGCTTCAATGCAGCGGTCAGCCCACCCCGGATAATCACTGAGGTTTCGGCGATCGCAATTCGAATGGCTTCGTTATTTTTCATTTTCCCTAATCCTCCTTTCCAACTTCAGAATGGCAGGAACAAAAATATAGTCTTCAACCTTGCAGTGAGATTCCAAACCAGCCTCACAGGCGTATATATCGAAAAGAGCCGCATTCAACAGATTCTCATTGGCTTTGGCAGGACAATATTTAATGATGATATTTTTCAGTTCTGTCAGCTTCTCTCCCACCTGGTCATGATGCTTGGAGAATGTGCTAATCTGATAATTCCGGGGAGCATTGCCATTTATCAGCGCATCCACATATTTGAATACCGTTTTCTCCTCATAATCCATGTGTTTACGTACCTCTCGTGTATATTCATCAAAGAACTTAAGAATCAGAAAAGCTACATCATCCTGCGAACAGTCAATCGCTTCAATCAGTTTACGGCGAATGGCAGGAAGAGAAAAGTCCAGAAAGTAAATATGGGCTTGCCGCAGATAATCGATTAGTGCAGGTATAGAAATATCCTCACTGCTTCCATCCATCCGCGAAAAGCCTTCAGACATAAAGTTGACTACAATCAGAAAAGTCCTGCAATCTACTCCATTAAGCTCGCAAACTTCTTTCACTGTTTTGTCACCAAATCCCAACGAAAGGCCGAAACGGCTCATCACTTGTAACAAGGAATAGTTATCACTGATGAGATCAATCATCTTATCAGTTGGTTTGTATTTTTGCAAATTATCCATTTACACCTATTTATATTAGAGACTGCAAAGAAACGGAATATTTCGAGGATATGCAATCACCACAAATAGGTATTTTCGCTACCCACAGTTTCCCCAATACTAATTACTTGTTACTAATTTATAACAGGAGGCTAGGCTGGCTATTCTTTTTTTAGTAATTTTGTCGCTATCAATTTGTAATCAGTAATTCATAATTAAATAATATGGCAAACGAACTCGAACTGAAATACGGCTGCAACCCAAATCAAAAGCCTGCCCGTATCTTCATGAAAGAAGGCGAACTACCCATTGAGGTATTGAACGGACATCCCGGTTACATCAATCTGCTGGATGCATTCAACAGTTGGCAGTTAGTAAAAGAACTGAAAGAAGCTACCGGACTTCCGGCTGCCGCATCATTCAAACACGTCAGCCCGGCAGGTGCTGCTGTTGCTGTAGAAATGAGTGACACACTGAAGAAAATCTATTTTGTGGATGATGTAAAACTGTCTCCACTGGCAACAGCCTATGCACGCGCACGCGGTGCCGACCGTATGTCTTCTTACGGAGACTTCATCGCATTGTCCGATACTTGTGATGAAGAGACTGCACGCATTATCAACCGTGAAGTATCCGATGGTGTGATTGCACCGGATTACACTCCCGAAGCTTTGGAAATCCTGAAAAATAAAAGAAAAGGAACTTACAATGTGATCAAGATAGATCCGGCTTACCGCCCGGCTCCTATCGAACACAAAGATGTTTTCGGAGTGACTTTTGAGCAAGGCAGAAACGAACTGAAAATAGACGAAAGTCTTTTGAAAGAGTTACCTACACAAAACAAGGAAATTCCGGCTGAAGCCAAACGTGACCTAATCATTTCTTTAATCACCTTAAAATATACACAATCCAATTCCGTATGTTATACAAAGGACGGACAGGCGATTGGTATCGGTGCAGGACAGCAGTCACGTATTCACTGCACGCGCCTTGCAGGAAATAAAGCAGATATCTGGTATCTCCGCCAACATCCGAAAGTAATGAATCTGCCCTGGATTGAAAAAATCCGCCGTGCAGATCGTGATAATACTATCGACGTTTATATTTCAGAAGATCATGATGACGTATTGGCAGACGGCGTTTGGCAACAGTTTTTTACAGAAAAGCCGGAAGTACTGACCCGCGAAGAGAAACGTGCATGGCTGGATACAATGACTGGCGTAGCTTTGGGCTCTGACGCATTCTTCCCCTTCGGAGACAATATCGAACGTGCACACAAAAGCGGTGTAAGCTATATCGCACAACCGGGAGGTTCAGTACGAGATGATCATGTTATCGGTACATGCGACAAGTACAATATGGCAATGGCATTCACAGGCATTCGCTTGTTCCATCATTAAAACATATCAATCCCCTTTATAATAGAAACTAATCCGTTTCTCCATTATAAAGGGGATTCTTATGTTTTAAGACCTGCTCAGAAAAATAAGGGTATCTTTTAAAGCATCAACTCCACAACCAACAAAAATATTTTAGTATAATTCATCCTCATCTACATTCTCTGAAATAGTGAAATCAAACCAAGACAAGTCCGTCTTATTTATTACCCACTTGCTATAATTCTTATAAGCCTTCACTACTGACGATTTTTCTTTCGGATATCTCCATGCCGGGTCGCTTGCTGAAGTACGAGGAAAATCTAATGCCCAACAAGACATATCTTCCATCCGATAATAAATATTTCGTGATGCATCAGAACAGTCATCCGCAGTTTGAAGCAAGTTTGTATCCATCTTCGAAGTCGGAGCAAAGTCTGTTAAATGAATTTCATGAGAACGGTTATTCACAAATATAAATGGATTGAATTTCATCATTGAAACATTGTCAACCGGAATAGTCAGCGGAATAGTGATTTCAACTTCCGCTGCTGAAACAAAACTCGTCCCCTTTTCTGTATTTACAAAACCATTTATATTAGGAAAGAGTCTGCTTACATCTTCCCAAATCACAAAAGTCGCCTTTGAATTACCACTTTCGAAAGTCGCTCCCATCACCTTTGCAGCATCAATATAACTTTCTGCCAATGGAAGTTCAATGCCAAAACCGATCTTTGTATAAGCGGCAGCCCCTTTGGCTATTGGTTTAAAACGCAATTTAATGCTTGTAATCTTGTTTTCCGTATTCTTTCCCAAACCGTATGCATAATTTACTACAAAGTCATTCAGGTCATAATCACCGGCATTAGGCCACTGGTCTTCGAAAGCCAATGTACCATGAATAGATTCAGTTACAACTACTTCTTCTTCAACCGGAATATCCTCTCCCGGTTCAATTGCTTTTTCAGGAGTAGCAGTCACTTTCAACATTACATCATTAAAATCATAATCTGATTGATTATCGCCAAAAGGACGGATATCAAATCCGGTCACACAACAATTATAACCATCTAACTGACGAGTTACAGCCTGAGATTTTCCCCATTTATTCAATACCGGAGTAGAGTAATACATTCCAGAGACGTCACCATTAACAACAGGATTCGTTTTATTTTTAAAAGAATACGCATTCTTCGTTGTTACATCCGTACCATCCTTCTTATAACCGGCACGTGCTACAACAAAACCTATCCGTGTCCCTTTTGGGAAAATCTCAGTATACTCCTTTCCATTCCAATAAAGTAACTGAACTTTCAAACCCGACGGACACTGCAGCTGGTTAGTATTAGGCAACAACATAGTCATCCGAAGATGATCAATGTCATTTGGACTATTCAGTTCTTCCTCTTTATAATTATAATACATCAATGAATTATAAACAGTCTGATTAGCGACATAGAAACCACCATCACCGACATAAGTCACCCAAACTCTGGCTCCATTTTCATCAACGACCCGTAAATCCGAGTTTTTATCCAAATCTGCTTTCTGAACATTCTGCCTCTCTGGGTACCAACTATCAATCTGATTAATCAAAGCAGGAGATAGTTGCTCTTTAGAGACCAAAGAACACCCACCCTGCAGCGGAATACCATCCCTACTTATTTCAACATTCTTATAAGGGATATACAATTGATACAGACCACTGATCGGTCCGGAAAATGAAGGAATCTCAATCGAAAAAGCACGCGAGACAGCCATATGAGGAAAACTGACTCCTTGAAACTCCAATGAAACAAAATCCTGAACATCCGCTTCCTTCACCTGACCATAACCAGCAGTGAGAGGAGCCACATAAATTTTGGAAACATTATTTCCTATCACCACTTCAGCTTTCAACTTACCTGAAGCATCCGTATATCCGACAAAGACCGGATCAATAGAAATAACTCCTTCGCCCGTGTAAGGCTGACTCATAAACACACCGAATTTCACACCGGCCTGTGATTTTCCATCACCATCGACAGCAGTAATAAATACACTCCTTTGCGTTTTCAACAAGAAATCCGTAGATAAACCGAGTTGAGTATCCTCAGGCGTTCCTTCATCCGGATTATACAAATTTTTCTCTTCTACACATGAAGCAAGAACCATGCCGATAACTCCAAAAGAAAAATACTTTAAGCTTCTCATATTCATATAGTATATGTGTCTGTTTTGATCTCTGCAAAGATAATACATTATTTAAAAACAACTTTAATAAAAGTTGCATTTCTTGTAGAAAAAAAGCGAGAGAACATCCCCATTTATAATGAGAATAAAGCAATTATTCCACTATAAATGGGGATTTCCTATTTCTCCGAGACCCTTTATCTTTGCACCATCACATTAAAATAGAATCAAAGATGAATAAAATTGGAGTATTTTACGGTTCCACTACCGGAACAACAGAAGACCTTGCCCGTCGGATTGCAGAGAAACTAGATGTTCCTTCCGCACATATTTATGATGTATCCAAACTCACTGAAGCTTTGGTCGGTGAATATGATGTACTGGTACTAGGCAGTTCCACATGGGGAGCCGGTGAATTACAGGATGACTGGTACGACGGAATTAAAATTTTAAAGAAATGCGATCTGTCTCACAAATATGTAGCCTTGTTCGGTTGTGGTGATTCCGATTCTTACAGCGATACGTTCTGTGATGCTATCGGTATTCTTTATGAAGAACTGAAAGATACGCGCTGCAAATTCTGTGGAGCGGTGGACACAGCCGGTTATACATTCGATTCTTCTATCGCTGTCGTTAATGGCAAGTTCGTAGGTCTTCCACTCGACGAAGTCAATGAAGACGGTCAGACAGATGAACGTATCAGCGCATGGGTTGAACAAGTAAAACAAGAAATCAGCTAATCTTTATCTCCATATAAAATAACAGTTTACATCATGGCTACCGAAAGAATCATTCCCGGAGAAATCCGGATTTTCCTCAACCACATTTATGAGTTCAAGAAAGGCGTACGCAACATGGTACTCTATACGATGAGCAGAGAGCACGAAGAGTTTGCCATCCGCCGGCTGAAGAATCAGAAGATCAGTTATATGATACAAGAAGTAGGTACTAACAAGATTAATCTGTTTTTCGGCAAACCCGAATGTATGGAAGCCATGCGGCATATCATCATTCGCCCCTTGAATCAACTGTCTGCCGAAGAGGACTTCATCTTGGGAGCCATGCTGGGATACGACCTTTGCCAACAATGCAAACGGTATTGTAATAAAAAAGAAGGTATAAAGATAGCCGTTTAAAGAATAACTTTTGCATTGTTAGCTTTGTTTTGTATGTAGTTTATCTTGAGTAGAATCGTTTCAAAAAAAACAGGTTTTCACAAAAACATTTTCCACTGGAAACTTGTTCTAATAAGAAACGATTCTCTCAATAACAAACTAACAACAAACAGTATGCTGACACAACAACAAGAACCATCCAAAGCCTACGTACTTGCGGGCATTTTCACTCTCTCCTTACGACTGATCGTCGGCTGGACTTATTTCTCAGCTTTTTGGCGCAGACTCGTCCTTGAAAACAAACTCATTCCGGATGGAACCGGATACATTGGAGAAAAGTTCAATCATTTCCTTCCCAATTCCATTGGTATCAAACCGATTATTGAATACTTGGTCAGCACACCGGATTTACTTTGGTGGGCAATGGTAATTTTCACATTAGTAGAAGGCATCGTCGGGTTACTCTATATGCTCGGTTTCTTCACACGATTAATGAGTATCGGCGTATTCAGTCTGGCATTCGGCATTCTTTTAGGCTCCGGCTGGCTGGGTACTACCTGCCTCGACGAATGGCAAATCGGCATCTTGGGAGTGTCAGCCGGATTCACTATTTTCCTGTCCGGCGGCGGAAAATATTCTTTGGATTATCTGTTATTGCCTAAACTTTCCAAGAACAAATGGCTTGTATGGCTTACTTCCGGTGAACTTCCACTATCTATCAAGCAATTCAGTAAAGTCGCAATAAGCGGTGCAGTACTGCTTTTCATACTGACCTTATATACTAACCAAGTCTTCCATAACGGTGTTTGGGGACCTTTGCACAACAAATCGGTCAAACCGGAACTGGAAATATCCAACGCAAAGATTCAAGAGGATATCCTCACGTTCAAAGTATACCGGATAGAAGGAGCCGACGTGTACGGTTCCTTCCTGATCGGCATAACACTAAAAGACGAGAATGGAAAAACAATACTTCAAAAGAATGGAGAAGAGCTAGCCCGCTTCCCACTTACCCGAATAAAAAATGACTATGTAGCCAAAGTAGCTCCGGGAAAGCACAGCCTCATCATTCCTTTGGGAAGTAAAGCAACCCTTACAATCAGAAGTGATGTTTTTGTGGACTTGCCCAAAGGTGACTACGAACTAATTCTGACAGATATAAGTGGTATAACCTGGAAAGAGAATATTACTGTCAAATAAAGCAAGTCAGAAAAATCTAAAAACAAAAGAAGGTGTATATCAGCAAAAAAGCAAAAATGCTGATATGCACCTTTTACTCATTTACCCTTTTAAATTTCCTTACTTCCCATTCTTAGCTAAAAATTACCTACATATACTGAATTTAAGAAATAACTATGCCTACTTTTAGGTATTGCCAGCCTTTTTAACCTCATATAACTTTGCAGTCGATAAAATTATTAAAAAGATGAGAAAATTAACTGCAATCGTTGTTCTTTGCTTCCTGTCCTCTTTCTACACACTTTCGGCTCAGGAAACGAAAGATAATTCTAAAAACGACAAGCCTTCTACAGAGGAGTATTCAAAGTTCCGTTTTGGCGGATACGGAGAGATGGTCGCTAACTTCAAGGACTATGGTATAAACCGCTTCTATGGAGGAAATGACGGTAACCCTAACAAAAAAAGGAATACCATATCCATCCCCCGTTTCGTACTTGCTTTCGATTATAAATTTACATCGAAATGGATACTCGGAGCAGAAATAGAGTTTGAATCCGGCGGTACAGGCACAGCTTTTGAGCTGGAGAACTCCGAAAACGGTGAATATGAAACAGAGGTGGAAAAAGGTGGCGAAGTCGCTATTGAACAGTTCCACATCACACGCCTGATCCATCGGTCTTTCAATGTACGTGCCGGACATATCATTGTCCCTGTGGGATTAACCAATTCACATCATGAGCCGGTCAACTTCTTCGGAACATCCCGTCCGGAAGGTGAAACAACAATCCTTCCTTCCACTTGGCATGAGAACGGTCTGGAATTCTTCGGTTCCTTCGGAAAAGGGTATGCCAGTTTCGATTATCAGGCCATGATTGTGGCAGGTTTGAATCCGAATGGTTTTGACCGCAACACATGGGTAGCCGGTGGCAAACAAGGTATATTTGAAGAAGACAACTTCTCGTCTCCGGCTTATGTAGCACGCCTGGATTACAAAGGCGTTCCCGGTTTGCGTGTAGGTGCGTCATTCTACTATTGTGCCGATGCGGGCTCCAATTCAGACAAACTTGATAGTTATTCAAGTAAAGTCCCGTTGAGAATATTCACGGCAGATGCACAATACCGCAATAAATATGTAATTGCACGTGGTAATATCGTTTATGGAAATCTGGGCAATTCTACCGGAGTCAGTAAAGTGAATATCGGACAATCGAATAAATCTCCTTACAGCCGGCTAATTCCTGTTGCAAAAAATGCTGTAAGCTATGCAGCCGAAGCAGGTTTCAACATCAGTTCTCTTTTCAAAAACAATAAAGTTCCTGTGATCTATCCGTTTGCCCGATACGAATACTCCAATCCGCAGGAAAAAGGAGAAAAAGGACAGACAATGGAAAAGCGTTGTCAGGTCAGTATGTGGACAGCCGGATTGAACTGGTATGCTCTCCCTAATCTGGTAGTAAAAGCTGACTACTCGACACGGCAGATCGGAACAAGCAAAGTATTCGGAACCGGAAAATACAACAGCGAAAACGAATTCTCTATCGGCATTGCTTATGTCGGATGGTTTATCAAGAAATAAGAAACAATCTATTAATTAATTTTTATACGATGAAAAAAAGTTTTTTCTATGTTGCAGCCCTTATGTTAGGACTGGCATTTACAGCTACTTCCTGTAGTAATGATGATGATAATGAAGTATCTGCTGCTGATATCGACTACAACTCAGAGAATGCAACAAGCTGGCACAACTATATGAAAAATGTAGGCCGCCTTCTGCAAACAGATGCAACAAACCTTCAGGCAGCCTGGACAACAGGCGGATATGGAGACGCTTTTATCAACCATAACGGTGAATTCACAACTGCCAAGACCTGTGTACAGCAAATCATCGAAGGTTGTATTGATATTGCCGGTGAAGTAGGTTCACAGAAAATAGGCGACCCGGTGAGCAAATATAAAGCCGGAAATATTCAGGAAGCAATTTATGCCGTAGAATCATGGTATAGCTGGCACTCCCGCGAAGACTATAGAAATAACATCTATTCTATCCGCAATGCTTATTACGGAACACTTGATGGAACCGTTGCCGATAATTCTATCTCAAAAATTATCGAAGGCAGCAATTCAACATTGAACAACAATGTAAAACAAGCCATCAATAAGGCAGCGACTGCCATCTGGGGTATTCCACAACCTTTCCGCAACAACATCAACAGTTCGGAAGCAGAAGAAGCCATGGAAGCCTGTTCAGATTTGGAAACTGTACTGAAAGAGTTGAACTCTTATATCGGAAGTACAGCAAGCATTAACTCTGATGCCATACTTCAGCCGGTGGTAAAAACTTACGTTGAAGTAGTCGTATTGCCGACTTACGCATCACTGAAAAGTAAAGTAGATGCGTTATATGATGCAGTGATAGCTCTTTCCAATTCTCCATCCAATACAGCTTTTGAAACAGCGTGTGACGCTTGGTTACAGGCACGCCAGCCATGGGAAGTCAGTGAAGCCTTCTTGTTTGGTCCGGTTGCCAGCCTGGGTCTTGACCCGAATATGGACAGCTGGCCACTAGACCAGAACGCTATCGTACAGCTTCTGAATTCAGGAGACTGGGACCAGCTGAACTGGAGCGGTGACTATGATGAAGACAACGAAGGTATCGCAGCCGCTCAGAATGTACGCGGTTTCCACACACTGGAATTCCTGCTCTTCAAAGACGGACAGGCTCGTAAAGTGAAATAAGGGATTACCCCATAAAAGCATATAGAAGTAAAGGCGAGATTGACTAAATCTCCTTTTACTTCTTTGGTATGTTTGAGCATATTATTTTAAATAAAGTCAATTAAAGATGAATTGTATACTAAAATATTCATTCTCTCTCCTTTCTATATTGGCGTGCAGCGCTTGCGATAATGACGGAATTGACATCTTGGATATAGAGATACCGGATGGATACGCTCTGTCGGCAGGTACAGCTACCAATTTTCTGAACTCATCATTAGCCTACGACACTCCGGCAGACTGGGTGTCGGGTGTCTATGAAAACCGTTTCAATCAAGGAGACAGACTCTACGATGATGTACGGACAAGCGGTAATGGTCATGGCGGCGGACTCGGTCCTGTTTATGCCGGTTACTCCTGTGGTAGCTGTCATCGGAATGCCGGTCGTACCAAACCGACATTATGGAGCGAAGGTGGTTCCGGCAGCTATGGTTTCTCTTCCATGCTGGTTTATATCAGCCGCAAGAATGGTGCATTTTTTCAAGACTACGGCCGGGTACTGCACGACCAGGCAATCTACGGCGTAAAACCGGAGGGAAAATTATCTGTAGAATATACCTACGAAAGTTTCTCCTTCCCGGACGGTGAGAAATACGAACTCTGCAAACCGACTTACACCATATCCGAATGGTATGCCGAAGAAATCAAACCGGAAGATTTGTTTTGTACCGTCCGCATCCCCTTGCGCCATGTAGGTATGGGACAAATGATGGCATTGGACCCTACCGAAATAGAAGCACTTGCAGCGAAAAGCAACTATCCGGAATATGGAATCAGCGGACGTTGCAACTACATCACCGAACGGGGAGTAAGATCTCTGGGATTGTCCGGCAATAAAGCGCAGCATGCCGACCTTACTGTAGAACTCGGTTTTTCCAGTGACATGGGTGTTACCAACAGCCGTTATCCCGAAGAGATTTGCGAAGGACAAATACAAGTCAACCAAGGAAGCATGATGGGACTCTCCTATGATCAGCTGGATATTACCACCGAGGAGATGGAAGACGTAGACCTCTATATGCAGTGCCTCAGTGTTCCGGCCCGTCGCAATGTTAATGATCCGCAGGTGGTCAAAGGAGAACAAAACTTCTACCAAGCAAAATGTCACCTCTGCCATACAACTACCCTGCACACCAAACCCCGTGGCACCGTTCTGCTGAACAACACCCAGCTTCCGTGGCTGGGCAGACAAACCATCCACCCTTATTCAGATTTCCTGTTGCACGATATGGGATCCGAAATCATGGGAGTCGGTTTGAACGACAATTATGTCAGCGGTCTGGCACGTGGAAACGAATGGCGTACCACCCCTCTTTGGGGAATTGGTCTGCAAGAGAAGGTGAACGGACACACTTACTTCTTGCACGACGGTCGTGCCCGCAACCTGACTGAAGCCATCATGTGGCATGGCGGCGAAGGCGAAGCATCAAAAAACTTATTCAAAAAGATGAGTAAAGAAGACCGCGACGCATTGATTGCATTTATAAATTCACTTTAATAAAAAAGCAGTATATATCAGTTATTATGAAAAAATATATATTCATTGCCATGCTGTCGGCTTTGCCCTTCGTCGCTATGGCACAACATGAAGAAGATACGGAAAACGGCGTAGTTTCATTGGCAGGAAGAGAAGGATTCACCATTGAGACCAAAAAAGGAGACTTTGTATTCAAACCCTATTTGCTTGTACAGACCAGTGGCAATTTCAACTGGTATGACGACGAAGGACTGGACAAAGCCTACAATCAGGATAATGTAGCCAACTCCGGTTTTTCTATCCCTTACGCCGTACTCGGCTTCACGGGGAAAGCTTTTGGAAAAGTATCGTTCAATCTTTCCATGAATGCCGCAGCCAGTGGCGGAGCCTTGTTACAGCAAGCATGGTTCGACGTACAGCTGAAACAGCAATTTGCAATCCGTGTCGGCAAGTTCAAAACCCCATTCTCACACGCCTATCTGACGACATTGGGTGAAACACTCTTGCCATCACTGCCTGTATCGCTTACTGCCCCTGTTATTCTCCCCCATTCACTGAATGCGGTGACGCCCAATATCGGTACCGGCTTCGATCTGGGAGTAGAGATTCACGGTTTGGTTGCCGACAAGTTTGGCTATGAAATCGGTTTGTTCAACGGCACAGGCGCTTCGGTCAATACGGCTACAAAGACGCTGAGTGATGACTGGCACATCCCTTCCCTGCTCTATGCCGGGCGATTTACTTATATGCCCAAAGGCGTGATGCCCGCCACTCAGGGAAATCCGAACCGTCTGCATGAAGATAAAATCATGTTCGGAGTATCCGCTTCGATGAATGTAGAAAGCGAAAATGAAAGTACCAATGACTTCCGTGCCGGACTTGAATTTGCAATGTTGAAAAACAAACTCTATCTGGGTGCTGAAATGTATTATATGAACATAGGATTCACCGACCGACAAAAGATTTCTGACTCCTACAATTACTTAGGAGGATACGTACAAGGTGGTTACTTCGTTGCCCCGCGCCTGCAGGCAGCACTGCGCTATGATTTCTTCAACCGGAATGGAACAGATACAAATGGCTTTCTGAATATGCCCGCCGTAGGAGTAAACTATTTCTTTAAGAATTGTAATCTCAAGTTACAGGCGATGTATCAGTACATTGGTCGTACAGGTCATGACACACAGCTCGATCGTGACAATGATGACTTAGGAATAGCCGTACACTCAGCCAGTATCTTACTTCAATATACATTCTAACTAATGCGAGAAAGGATCTGTTTATGAAGAAATACATTCTTTTCTTTGCTTTTTCCCTGCTTGTCACGGGATTGACTTCTTGTGACGACGGCAGGATTTATGAAAATACAGGTTTCGTACCGAGAGAAGGACGGGTACTGAAACTGTCCGGCAAATTCAGTGGTATCAACAAATGGTCCGAGGGATACAGCATAGTGGTGGCAGGCTTCGATGATGAGAGCGAGTATGCCATTGTTTCCAAAGTTATTCCTACGCCGGAGACCGACGGCGGTGAAGTGGAAGTGATACTGTCTGGTATCAGTGAGGAAGTGACTGAGATAGAACTATGTGTCATCAACAGACTGCGAAAACGTGTCGTCAGTTTCCAGACCATCGAAGATTTCACGGCAACTGCCGACACTACCTTCATGGAAGTAGGCACGATTGATGTCAGTATGTATCATACCATCCAGCAACAGGTTTTCGATAAAACCTGTACAGCCTGTCACGGAGGAAGTGCCAAGCCCGCAGCCGAACTGAATTTGCTGACCGGAGAAAGCTATGAAGACTTAGTCAACCAACCTTCGACCATCGTAAACGATGTGTTACGGGTGAAACCCCGCAATGCCAAAGAAAGCATTTTACACCAGATATTGAATACGAATATCAGTTCAAGCTGGGGGATAGACCATTCACAGATGGTCACTTCATCCAACATCCTGACACTGATTGACAACTGGATTGACGACGGTGCGCAAGAGTAAAATAGAACTATTAGTCATTAAAAATTGCATATGAACAACAAAGAACAACAGAACATCCAGTCTGAAAAGACTCTAACTGAGATTTTTAAATATAATGCAGAGGCAGGAGCTTCGGAGTATCACGTAATGATACATTCCACTAAACCGGAAGATACATACGAAGAACAGCTGAATGCAGTTTTGAATACTTATGATAATTTACTTGCCAAAGAACTCAAAGGTGGGGTTGCCGTATTCAAGCGTTATTTCCTGAGCGATGCTGCCAATCAGGCAGATATGCTGCTGGCTTTAACCACCGAAGGTTCCGACTGCGCACTTTCCATTGTGGAGCAGCCACCATTGGACGGGACAAAGATTGCCCTGTGGGTTTATCTGCAAACCGACATACAGACGCAAGTACTGCACAACGGCCTTTTCGAAGTGAAGCACGGTGCGTACCGCCATCTTTGGGCCGGTAGCGCTTTCAACCGTGCAGCCAACTCAGAATATCAGACCCGCCTGCTGCTGAATGATTACGTGATGCAACTTATGGAACAAGGATGCAGACTGGCAGATCATTGTATTCGTACCTGGTTTTTCGTGCAGAACGTAGACGTAAACTATGCCGGAGTCGTGAAAGCACGCAATGAGGTCTTTGTGACACAAAACCTGACAGAAAAGACACATTACATCTCCAGCACAGGAATCGGCGGACGCCATGCCGACCCGAAAGTACTGGTACAAATGGATACGTATGCCATAGCCGGCGTGAAACCGGAGCAGATTCACTTTCTTTATGCGCCCACACATCTGAACCCGACTTACGAATACGGAGTGAGCTTTGAACGTGGCACGTATGTAGACTATGGAGATCGCCGCCAAGTATTCATTTCCGGCACGGCAAGCATCAATAACAAAGGTGAAGTAGTGCACCCCGGTGATATCCGCAAGCAGACCGAACGAATGTGGGAGAATGTAGAGGTGCTACTGCAAGAAGCCGACTGCACATTTGATGATCTGGGACAGATGATCGTATATTTGCGTGACATCGCAGACTATACTGTCGTTAAAGGTATGTACGACAAACGCTTTCCGCACACGCCTAAAGTATTTGTTCATGCCCCCGTATGTCGTCCGGGATGGTTGATAGAGATGGAATGTATGGGAGTGAAAGCCTGTAAAAACAAGGATTATGCTTCCTTTTAATATCACCAAAAGATTGTACTGTTGAAAAGGCTACTTGTTATTTTATATGTCTGTCTGGTGGGATTGCTTGCTGTGACTACCTTCGTAGAGCAAGCGTATGGGACGGACTTTGTGGAAAGAAATATATATCATACGATCTGGTTTTGTTGTTTATGGGGAGCAATAGCCGTAATAACACTTGCCGCTCTCATCCGGCGTGCCTTATGGCGGCGGCTTCCCATATTGTTGTTGCATGGCTCCTTCCTCGTTATCCTGGTGGGGGCCATGATTACGTTTATCGGCAGCAAGAAGGGATATATACATCTGCGCCCCGGCGTAGCAATGAATAGTTTCGAGGAACCGGAAAGCGGAAAGAATATAAAACTGCCGTTTATCATGCGGCTGGACAGTTTCCGGGTAGTATATTATCCGGGGACGGAAGCGCCTGCCGATTATGTCAGTTATATCAGTCATTCCCTTCCCGTCTCACTATCTGACTCTCTCTCCGGACAAAAAGACACTTTCTTTCATGAACAAATTTCAATGAACCGCATATTTACTTCGCAAGGCTTTCGCTTCTATCAGTCGTCTTTCGACGATGACGGGCAGGGAAGTTGGCTGACGGTGAATTATGATCCATGGGGTACGAGGGTTACTTATGCAGGATATATTCTGCTGGGCATCTCCATGATCTGGCTTCTGTTCTCTCGAAGCGGCGAGTTCCGTCGCTTGTTGAATCATCCGTTACTGAAAAAAGGAGGAGTGTTCATCTTATTCCTTTTCTGCCTTGCCGGAACAGCGCAGGCGCAAAAGAGATCACTCCCTGCCCTCAAGCGGATACAAGCAGATAGCCTGGTACGCGAACAAGTGATTTACCACGACCGGGTAGTGCCTTTCAATACATTAGCCCGCGACTTTGTTCAGAAGCTGACAGGCAAATCGTCCTACAAAGGACTGACTCCCGAACAAGTAATCGGAGGCTGGTTACTCTATCCCGAAGTGTGGAGAAATGAATCGCTGATATACATAAAAAGTGCAGAACTACAACAGTTGCTTGGCCTGAAAACACCTTACGCACGCCTCACTGATTTATTCGACGGATCAGTTTACCGCTTACGGGAACACTGGCAACGGGAACAGGGACAAAGCAAACTGGCAAAAGCCATCCAAGAGACAGATGAGAAAGTAGGACTCATTCTCATGCTGGAGCAAGGGACATTCATTCAGCCATTACCTGCCGATGGCAGTGTGAAACCTCTCTCCGAGATACAAGTGAAAGCTGAATTGCTCTACAACAGTATTCCATTCAGCAAGATTCTCTTTATGGTTAATCTGGCTTTTGGACTGTTGTCTTTCCTGCTTCTACTTCACAACTGCCTGCGGAGCACAGCTCTTCCACCAAAAGTCAAAACAGTTTCACATATAGCAGGAGTCTCTTTTTCCGTGGTGCTTTATGCGGCTTTTCTATTTCATTTGGCTGGATATTGCCTCCGTTGGTATATCGGCGGACGCATTCCCCTAAGTAATGGTTATGAAACGATGCAATTCATGGCATTATGTATACTCCTGGTGGCCTGCCTGCTCCATCGTCGCTTCCCTTTCACACTTCCCTTCGGGTTCTTGCTTTCCGGCTTTGCCCTGTTAGTTTCTTATTTGGGACAAATGAATCCACAGATCACTCCTTTAATGCCGGTGCTCGTTTCTCCATGGCTTAGCATTCATGTTTCACTGATTATGATGTCTTATGCTCTATTGGCTTTCATCATGCTGAATGGAATACTGGCACTATGTCTGCGGAAAAAAGAAACAGAAAACCATATTACCGGGGGGGATGAAAGACAGGATAATCGGGTAGAACAATTGACACTGCTTAGCCGCCTGTTGCTTTATCCTGCCACATTCTTTCTGGGAGCAGGCATCTTTCTTGGTGCAGTCTGGGCAAATGTTTCATGGGGACGCTATTGGGCATGGGACCCGAAAGAAGTCTGGGCATTGATTACTTTCCTTGTATATGGTGTGGCATTCCATTCACAGAGTCTGCAGATTTTCCGCAAGCCTTTGTTCTTCCACATTTATATGATACTAGCATTCCTCACTGTTCTGATGACATATTTCGGAGTGAATTATGTTTTGGGTGGAATACATAGCTATGCAAATAGTTAACGTTCATTCCAAGAAACAAAATACAAATTGTCAAAAGTGACAATTTGTATTTTGTAATGCTCAGAGTTTCGCTAATTCCGCCCCTTCTCTACCCTCGGAATTTTTATCGGATTCTAGGCAATCAGCGATTTATCAATATCGAAGTTTTATAGCAATTATGATATCACTCTGCACCTTCATCTTTCTCGTTCCGGTTCTCTAAGCGAACAATTTAGCCAATAGTCTTCCCTTCTGCTCTAACTATTTCGTTCAAGTCTATGAACGAAATAGAAAGGGAAAAGACAAAAAACAGTCTATTTCCACCTTCTTTTCAGGATACTGACGCTATTTGCAGGGTATAGTTACGCTATTCGCAGGCTATAGTTACACTATACGCACCGTATACTTACACTATATGCACCGTATACTTACTCTATATCTTGTCTAACCTTACTCTTCACGCTAATAAGCCCCGTGCTGAAGCACTCTGAGAGCCGGGCCGGGAGTAGAAGAACTCCTTTCAGAGAGCAGGGAATCGCTATTTGAGGTTATTCTACAACATACAACGACAGGAAATTACCTTAAATCAAATCAAAAAGAAAGAATATCACAGAAAGTATTGCACTTTTTGCTATTACACATACCTTTTCCCAATATATGCGAAAAGGGGAGAATATCAATTCGCACATCCTGTGGATAAATACCTGTCCCCATTTAATACGGTTTTGTTTAATTACCCACAAAAGAATCAAGATGTTTTCTCCTTTATCCCATAAGATTGTATTTCCTGATACCCCATTATACAATCATCCCCAATCTCTAAAATCATCTCATTCAAAAAATAAAACGAACAATAGAGAACAACCGATTCAAAGATTAATTATCTTTGTCCCAACAAGAACTAAACGCGTTAATAACATGAGAAACAAATATCTACTAAGTCTGCTCGCCGCTTTAGGCTTTTCCGGATGTGGCAATAATAACGAAATCTGGGACGAACCTTGTTATTATGGTCCCGGTCCCGACTGGACTCCTGACATTATAATAAGCAGTCAAGTACAAAATGAAGAAAAAGAAAATATTAATGGTATTCGCGTAGTATCCAGTTATATGAATCAAGAAGATTCATTAATTACAGATACTGCCTATACCGAGTCACGTGAAATAGAGCATTATACGGTAGGCGGTATAGCAATCAATACATTTAAATTCGAAGAGTATCCTCCAAAAAAATCTGAAATGTACCTTGAGTATACAGATGTAGACGGCGAAAAGAATGGCGCATACCAGACAAAAAAGATTAGAATACAAGACCTTGGAAAAGAGGGAAAAGTCACTTTACTTAAAGAGGAGAAAAAAGAAGAAGAATGAAACGTATCATCCCCCTTACTCCCCGCCGATGGCTGGCTTTAGAAATATTTCGCCGGATGAAACACGAAAGAGTGGAAGAACATCCGCTCAGACAGCTTTTTGGGGAATGCACCTTACGATGTAATGTACGTTGCCGCCATTGTGGCAGTGACTGCAAGTCCTCTCCCGCTACTCCGGATATGCCTCTGCAGGATTTTCTAAAAGTACTGGACAGCATAGCAACACATACCAATCCGCACGATGTATTCGTCATTATCTCCGGTGGAGAGCCAACCGTACGTGAAGATTTGGAAACTTGCGGCAAAGAAATATCCCGACGGGGATACCCGTGGGGCATGGTATGCAACGGCCTGTGTCTCACACGCGAACGGCTTCACAACCTGATCCGCAGCGGTATGCGTAGTATATCCATCAGCCTTGACGGACTGAAGGATGTACACAACTGGATGCGACGACATCCCGAAAGTTTCGATTGTGCCGTAAATGCCATACGGGAAATCACAGCTATCCCTGAACTGACATTCGACGTCATTACCTGTGTCACCCGCCGTAGCCTGCCACAGTTGCCGGCTATGAAAGAGTTACTTATCAGTCTCGGAGTCAAACGATGGAGAGTATCTACCATCTTTCCGGTAGGACGAGCCGCCGAAGAACCGGAATTCCGTATGAACGGAGAAGAACTGAAACAAGTACTCGACTTCATCCGTGACACCCGAAAGGAAGGAATTATCCGTGCGAGTTACGGCTGCGAAGGTTTCCTGAGTAACTATGAAGGTGAAGTACGGAATACTCCTTTCTTCTGTAGTGCCGGAATATCAGTCGGCTCCGTTTTGATTGACGGTTCTATCAGTGCCTGTAGCAGCATCCGCTCCAACTACCATCAAGGAAATATCTATCAGGATGATTTTTGGGAAATATGGCAAACGAAATTCCAGCCTTATCGCGACCGTTCATGGATGAAAAAAGACGAGTGCGCCCGATGCAAATACTTCCGTTATTGTCAAGGCAATGGTATGCATTTGAGAGATAATGAAGGAAAACTACTGGTATGTCATCTGAACAGGTTGACAGGAAACTCTGCAAATGTTCCGGAATAAAAGATTCAGACCCACTATATATTGCTAGTAACCCGCCCAAGAATACCCATTTCAGGTGATTGCAGGAAATCGTCAAAGCCCCTATCTTTGCAATATCAGAATTGAATTAATTAGTCATAATTAAAAATTACGTAGCCACATTGAAAACATTGGAATCGGCCGAAGTGATTCTCCCGCATTCTCACATTTGGTTGTTAGTTTAAAAAAACCATATAATGTATTCAATATTACAGAATAAGTGTAAATAGCATAAATTCTAGTAAACAAAAGGCCCGGCTTGTGAAAGCCGGACCTTTTCGTTTTATCTCTGATGAGCCGTTTTTATAGTTTCCATCCCGATGTCTGTTCCTGTATATTCCAAAGTTTGGCGTACAGCACCGGCCGGCTCAAAAGTTCATCATGAGTGCCTTGTTCCGCAATTCGTCCTTCTTCCAGCACAATAATCCGGTCGGCATTTCGGATCGTTTTGAGGCGGTGAGCGATAACGATTACCGTCCGTCCCGCAATCAAGGTATTGATAGCCTGCTGCACTTCTACTTCATTCTCCGGATCGAGAGAGGCAGTAGCCTCATCCAGCAGCACGACCGGAGCTTCTTTCAGCATGGCACGGGCAATGGAGATCCGTTGTTTTTCTCCTCCCGAAAGAGTGCAGCCACCTTCTCCTACCATCGTATCGTATCCTTTGGGCAGACGCATGATGAATTCGTGACAACAAGCCTTTTTCGCTGCCGCTACGATCTCTTCATCCGTAGCATCTGTCCTGCCGAAACGGATATTATTCTTCAGCGTATCCTGAAACAGATAGACATCCTGAAAAACCATGGAACAATGTTTCATTAATGACTCCGGCTCCAGTTCTTTCATATCCATTCCGTTAAAACGAACCGAGCCTTTACGCGGATCATAGAAGCGTGCGCAAAGTTTCAGCATCGTACTCTTTCCGCTTCCGGAAGGACCGACCAAAGCAGTGAGCGTCCCTTTTCTAAGAGTCACGGAAATATCATGCAGTATTTCCTTTTCCTGATAACCGAAAGATACATGATCAAAAGTAATATCTCCGCTTTCGGGCACATCACGATCTCCCTTCATTTCCGGTTCGTTCATCAACGTAAGGATACGTCCTCCTGCGATGGAGAAGTAGCGAAACTCGGCAAAGTTAGTCAAGGCAGATGTCAGCGGATCGAAAACACGGGAACCGACCACCAGAAACATGACAAACGTGAGCAGTGAAAGTTCGCCTCCTATCAACAGGTACGTACCGCAAAGTATCATGAATGTCAATCCGGCACGAATCAATGTGACCGAGAATAAGATAAATGGACCGAGAAGCGCCTCCTGCCGGATACAGGCACGACGGAGATCACTAAAAGCCATTTTCAGGCGTTCGAACTTGCCTCCCAGCAAATTATATGCTTTCATCACCCGTATGCCTTGCAGATATTCTTCCAAGCGGTTTCCGGCATTAATCTTGGCTTCAATCTGTCGCACACTCAGCTTACGCTGGGCGATATTGCTAAGCAACAGGACAGCAACCGCAAGCGGTAAAGCTACGAACATGGCCACCGCCATGCGCCAGTCAATCCAAAGCAAGCCAAGGAAGGCAAAAACCGGCATTACCAACGCTCCCATCAATTGGGGCAAGTGATGGGATATTCCCGTTTCCGCCATGGTAAAGTCAGTGATCAGCATGGAAGAAAGATCCCCCGGATCTCTGCGGGACAGGAATCCCAAGGATAATTTACGCAGATGCTCGGCTAAATTAATACGCCCTTCGGCACTCATCTCATAAGCACCGCGAAAGTTGGCACGATAGGCGGCGCGTTCGGCAAAAGCCATCACCACCATATACACGACCAATATAGCAAAAATCATCCAAAGACGATTCGTATCCAGCGGTGTACCACTACCGTCAAACGTACGGAAAATCACATTTATGGCTTCGATAGAAAGACAGAACGGAACGATATTCACCAGATTGGCAAGCATCGTGTAACCGACAGGTTTACGCAGACGTTCGGTATGTCCTACCGTAATATTCTTGATTGCATTCATTTTGTTTCCTCCTTTTTGATAGTTAATTGCCAACGGAATGCGCTGGTATAGGCATCCCACATTCTTTTATATACACCGTCCGTTTTGCTCAGCACTTCGTGACGTCCGCTTTGTACGAGCTTGCCTTCTTTCAGGACAAGTATCTGTTCGGCTGAAATGATGGACGAAAGTCTGTGAGCAATAATGATGACCGTTTTATTTTTGATAAGTTGCTGAATGGCTTGCTGCATCTTATATTCGTTCTCCGGATCGGCAAAAGCAGTCGCCTCGTCAAGCACCAGAATCGGAGCATTTTTAAGAATGGCTCTTGCCACACAAACCCGTTGGGACTCACCGCCGGACAAATACACTCCTTTGTCACCGATCCGCGTATGATAGCCGTCCGGCAGACTCTCTATAAAATCGTGGCATTGAGCCGCACGGGCAGCTTCGATCACCTGTTCACGGGTAGCAGACGTATTACCGACCCGAATATTCTCATAGAGCGTATCAAAGAAGAGGAAGCTGTCCTGAAAAACAAAGGAAACGAGATTCATCAAATCCTCGGTCGCTATCTCTTTTATATTCATTCCGCCAATGCAGATCTCCCCTTCACTGACATCCCAAAAGCGCGGAATCAGGTTGGCTACCGTAGATTTTCCGGAACCTGACGGACCGACCAGCGCAGTAATCGCTCCCTGTGGCGCAGTAAAAGAGATGTCTTTCAGCACTTCGGTACGGGTAGTTTCCGCCTTGTTTTCGTAGGCAAACGATACGTGACGAAACTCGATATCATAGGAAGCGGGCAAATGCGAAACCGCAGTTTCGGGAAGTACCTGTTCATCAAATATGCGGTCGATTCGTTTCACTCCCTCATCAATCTCGTTCGTACTTGAACCGAGATACATCAGTTTATAGATAGGAGAAACCACGCCGGGCCCCATAATAATAAAGAAGAGATAAACTGCCGCCAGACCAATATTCTGCGGCTCTCTGCTCAGAAGCAACAGACCTACGGGCAAAATGAAAGTTATCAGCGAATTCAGCAAAACAGTAAAAGCAATCATACCGGGCTGGTAGGTGTCGCAGACTCTTAAAGCATAACTTTTATAGGCCTCTATCTCACTATTAAACTGGCGGAACGAGCGCACACTCTGACCAAATATCTTCACCACGGGCATTCCTCTCACATACTGGACAGCTGAAGCACTCATACGCTCCTGCGTATCATAATAGATTTTCGTAAACTCTTTGGCTTTTTTCCCAAAGAAATTCATAAACTGCAAACCGATACTACAAACGATGCAGACCACACAAATAGCCGCCATCCACCCGTTCAGGGAGAAGAAGATGATAAACATCAGCACAATGGTTGCCAGCACATTGACCAGATCGGGAATGGTGTGCGCCACAAAATTCTCTATCTTCTCCACATTCTGTTCCATAGTCTTCTTGATCGCTCCGGTGGAAGTACCGTTCAGGTATCCCAGCGAAAGGCGTCCGATATGCCCGGACAGACGAATGCGCAACCCGTAGAGAATACGGAACGCCGCTATATGCGATGCCATCAATGCTCCATACAGCAAAAGCAGTCCTGCCACCAGACCGACAAATGCCACCCATCCCCAGTGTATAAGCACACTGCTATCCAACTCGCTTATCTTGCTGCCATGCAACAAAAGCTCTTTCAGCACTTCATATACCGACCAATAAGGCACCAGCATACACAAGGCACTGACCGCCGAAAGTACCCCGGCAAGCATCAGTAAGCCTTTCTTCTCACCTGCTATCTCAAACAAGCGACTCACACCACTTTTCTTTTTCTGTTTTTCTTTCATACCTTTTCATTTATATATATCTGATTTTTAAAAAAGAACATTCCTCTGAATCGTTCAAAAAAAAGAAGGAGCTCATACATTCATGAGCTCCTTCCAACCTGCCGTTTCAAAGGCTATATATTCTGCTATAAATTTCTGCATTTCTTCTTTCTTCACGTGGTGCAGCACCAGTTCTTCGAGCAAGGCAAACAGCCACACCGTATTGAGATGAATAAAGAAATCGGTGATACCTATATTCAGGTGCGGGTACTTCCGCTTCATCCCCTGAAAAAAGACAAAAATAGTACGTGTCATCGCATCGGTATACTCCGAACGGAAGTTTTCCAGGGATGATCCCTGTGCCTGGAAAAGTAACATACGCAACCGGGCACGGTGTTCAGAAACCAAATCGATATATTCCTGCACGGATTCCTGCTGATAGTCCGAATTCGTAAAAACTTCTATGGACATCTGATTGGCATCATGGCTGTATATCTTGGCATACAAATCATTCAGCACGGGTTTCAGAATCGTGCGGAATATCTCATCCTTATTGGTGAAATAATGGTAGATATTGCTGACTGTAATCCCTGTTCGGGAAGCAATTTCGCGCATGGAAGCATCCTTATATCCTTTTTCGGAGAATACTTCTTCGGCTATGTGGAGGATTTTTTCCTGTATGTCTTCTTTCAAATATTGCATAGTGGCGTTTTATTCACTCTGCAAAGTTGAGAAGAACTTTTGATTTGGGAAATACCCATTTATAGGGATATTTCAACAAGAATTACCTACAGAATAAAAACAGCGGATAAAAGTATCCCTACTTCTACCCGCCTTCTATCAAACCTTATCTATATTAATACCTGATAAAAAATCTTCAGGGGATCTGTTTATTCATATTTCAGCCATTCTTTAGGAAGCACTTCTTTCTCACCCTTTTCATTGACTAATTCCATCTGCAAAACTCCGCCATTGCAATCGAAGTAGCGTACTTCTATCGGGTGCAGTCCGGCCTTCAAGGCCTTCTGTACTATAATCTCTACCGGCGAGTGTGCTCCGTCATTATCTCCCAGTAATTCACCGTCCAGTTTCAGCGTACTGCCGTCGTCCGAAAGAAGGGCAAATGTATAGATGCCATCGGCAGGTATTTCTAGGTAACCCTTGAGTATCAGGCCGATATCTCCTTTCACCTCTTCGGGGATAGAAACAGATTCTACGATATACTCACCATTCACGGGAGCCGCATCGATATCCGCACAAAGATTACCACAGAATTTATGCCATACCGCTTTCAGTCCGGAATTCAAAGAAGCCGGAGCAGCAGTTGCCTCCGCATAAGGAGCTTTGACGTATCGGGTACGTGCTACGTCCGATGGAGTACCGTCGGGACGGAAGGTGCGGAAAGTGAAATCTGTCGTTTCCGTCACTTTCAGATTTCCTTCATAAAGAGTGGATTGCTTAGTCGGCATACTTCCGTCAGTAGTATAACGAACTTCAATGCCCGGCAACGGACAAGTCAGATCAACCGAAGCCTCATCAAGGAAAGCATTCACTTTGTAGAATCCTTCCAGATCGGGTATCCGATAGTTCAATCCAAGGATATCCATCCGCTTGAAATGCGGAACAAGCTGACGATAGAACTCTTTCAGATCCGGTTTCGCCTCCGGCTGCACCCAAGCTATTTCACTCAACGCCACCATACGGGGAAGTATCAGATATTCGATACGCTTCATAGACGGAATCCATTCTGCCCAAAGATTAGCCTGCACGCCCCAAAAACATTCTTTCTGTTCGGGTGACAAGCGATCGTCTGCATACGGATCGTATGCCAATATCTTCTTCACGGAGTTTTTATCCTGCGCATAATCAAAATAGAAATATTCATTCGGGCAGGCAATCACTCTTTGTCCTTGCGAAGTGGCCATAGGCACCGCCTCTTTCGACCAGCTCCTCCACCAGGTAATAGCAGCATCCGAAGTCAGTCCGTCGGCAACAACTTCATCCCAGCCTATCAACTTCTTTCCATTGGCAAGGAAGAATTTCTCCATATCGCGCACGAACCACGCCTGCAAATCTTCTACCGATTTAAGTCCTTCCGTGCGGATTCGCTTCTGGCAACGGGGGCACTTTTTCCAGTTATTTTTCTCAACTTCGTCACCACCCATGTGTACATATTCATAAGGAAAGAGATCGAAAATCTCTTTAAAGACATCCTGGCAGAATTCCAGCGTCGTATCCTTTCCCGGACAAATAGGAGAAGAGAATGTTTCTCCCCAGCCGATCAGTCCGTCACAAGCGAGATCAGGGTATTGGGTAATAGCAGCCAGGAAATGCCCCGGCATATCTATTTCCGGAATCACATCGATTCCTCTCTGTGCAGCATAATCTACAATTTCTTTGATATCTTCATGCGTATAGTAACCACCATACAGAGTATCTCCTTCTACAATCCGTATTTTGTTTTCCGGAATCAGGAAGTCGGTATTGTCCTCTTCTACCGCACGCTCCATACAACCACGGTCGTGCTTGTTAAATTTCCGCCACGCTCCTTTTTCCGTCAGCAACGGATATTTCTCAATTTCAATCCGCCATCCCTGATCATCTGTCAGATGCCAGTGGAACTTATTCAGTTTATACAAGGACATCAGGTCCAGTATATGTTTCACTTCATCTTTATTCCAGAAGTGACGGGAAGCATCCAGCATAAAGCCACGCCATTCAAAGCGCGGTGAGTCCTCTATTTGCACGGCAGGAATGGAGAAAGTCTGTTTCGTTCCCTGCACTTCTATTCCGGCAGGCAGCAGTTGGTGGAGGCTGGCAATAGCGGAAACGATGCCCGAATAATCTCCGGCTTCAACCTGAACAGACTTGGGGGTAGCCTGAAGTTTGTAAGAACCGGGCTTTCCATTATCCTGCCCTAGCTGGAGATAGATATCCGCCTTATCGGCTTCGGTCACCTCTACAGAAGTAGACACTACATTCCGAAGAATATCCTGCAAATATCCGGCAGCCGGAAATAAGGACTGATCGGAAACACCGATTTTCATTCCATCCTTTAAGACGAAGGCACCCGGCTGTTCCGTCAGACTAACGGGGGTAGGTAAAATTGCGATCTCCTGCTTCACCGTAGGCGTGCAAGAGGACAAAATACATGCTGATGCAATCAGTAGAGAAGTACTTAGTTGTTTGAACATAAGGTTAACTGTTTAATAAGTTGATTACTTTGACTTTATTGACTATCTATATATAATACAACTCAAACAGGCAAACTACTAAAAGGGAAAGAAAAGTTTTTAGTAATTTACTACTAATGATGCTCCATCGCTTCCATCAGACTATAAGGGCATTCTTTCATAAAGATTCGAACAATCTCAATAATATTTTTCTATTCCGCCAAATCCGGTTATCATCTTATTCTCTTTCACTTTACAGATAAAGTTGTTTAATCGCTTTTCAAATTCTTCCGGTCGCTTCCTTGCTGCTTCAATGTATGCAATTCGGATACGCTTATATGCGTCGGAAAAATGCCGGTAGTTTTTCCATGCTATTTCATCTTCTTTCAATCTGTCCATTATATCATTGGGGAAAATAAAAGGGTCAGATAAAACAGTGCGTATTTTATCTTCAAATTCAGGGTGTATCATTTTATTTGCCAATAACCATTTAAGTCTTTCTTTGTTGGCTTGCGAGTATGTACTTTTAGGTTTTCTAGGCGTGAAACGCTGAATTCTATGTTCTTTATCAAGCGGTTTTATCGTACTGTCAATCCATTCGAAACAAAGGGCTTCTTCAACAGCATCGTTGTATGCAATACTTTTTTCACCTGACGATTTAAGAGGAAATACAAACCAAATTTCGTCTTCGGTTTCAAAGTTGTCCATCAGCCACTTTCTCCAGTCTTCCCGATTTTCAAAATACTTTATTTTATTTTCTGTTGCCATAATAGGTCATTCAAACTAATTATTTTACTGCCTTTACATTCGTAATAATGAAGCATTTCGTCCATCTTCTTTTTATCATAACCCGTAATGCAATCTGATAAGACTTTGAATTGCTTACTTACAATCGCCAAAAATACTAAAAATCGGTCAGGCAGACATGATTATCGTTGAAATCATCAATACCAAATCTGTCGCTTATTTATAAAACATCCGGGAAGCAATCGTTTTATCACATTCCCGGATGCATAAAATGTTCTGAAAATAACGGACCGATATCGTATCAATAACTGATCTTCACTCCGGCAAAGAAACTTCTCGGAAGCGAAGGACCGTAGATATAGTTGGAATCCCGGTTAGCTCCTCTGTCGAAATCTTTCTGATAGGCTTCAAAGATATTCTGGACACCTCCGCTAAGTTGTAAGTCTACCGTTTTATAGAGTTTGAAGTCATACGCTATCTTCACTCCCATATCGAAGAACCGGGGTGTACGGATGGCTTCCGCTTTTCGCTCGGGCATATCGCCCATTGCTGCGTTTTCTGCGCTGATGTCCATACGCTGCACAAGCATACTGCCGGTATATGTACCCGAGAGAGCGATGGACAACGGTTTGACGGGAGTATAAGTAGCCGTAAAATATCCGTAAGTATCGGGAGTACGGAAGATTTTTCTTTCTGCCGGCGCATCATCGTGCCATTTATGTGGTTCATCGTAACGGCTGCGCTGCAATGTCAGTCCTGCCTGTATTTGAAGCAAAGAAAGATAAGCAATCTTTCCTTCCAGAGTCAATCCCATTACTTTGGCTCCCGGACCATTGCTGCGTATTTTCACCAATACACCGTCACCACGGTCAAAGGGCTCTCCTAACACGAACACATCAGTCAGCCTCGTATAAAATCCTTCTACTAACAGATTAGTCTGAAAAGCACCAAAGCGGTGATACATATCTGCGGATGCACTAAAACTCTGCGATTTTTCCTCCTTCAAGTCCTTTGCACGCTCGATCATCACCACTGTTCCACCTACATTTTCGATATGCATATCTTCGTCAAATGCCTGTGGGGCGCGGAAGCCGGAAGAATAGCTCAAACGCAGATTGATATTATCCATAGGATTGAAACGCAGGTTAGCACGCGGGCTGAAAATAACATCATCCACCATATTGTGCTTATCCAGACGCCCGCCAATCAAAATTCCCCAGTGTTTGTTTTTCCATTCGTTCTGTAGAAAAGCACTGTAAACCTTGACCGTCTGGTCCGTATGGCGGTCGTATCCCCACATATTATCTTTCAGCCGGTCACGGTTATATTCAAGTCCCACCGTCAGGTCGGAAGGCATAAAAAGACATTTGTCGAATGTGTGCACATATTGCGCACCGCCCATAGCGGTGAGGTCGGTCGTCTTTCCGTATGCTTTCAGAGGATCGTTGCCGGGACCATAATAACTGTCACGATCCGTATTGGCTGCCGAGGCAAAAACACTTAAACGATTCTTTTCATTCGGTGAGAAATAATCGTATTTCAGACTTCCGCCATCTATGGAGTGTTGTAACTGCTCGGCAATATGGGCTTCGTGAGGAGGACGATCCAGCATATCTCCACCACGGCGGAATTCCTGCATATGATGGTATTCAAACGTTAGTTTGGAGTAAGTACTCGTTTTCAGATAAGAACGGAAACCGACCGTCTGATTCTTCAGTTTCGGAAGTTCCGTAAATCCGTCTCCGTCATAATCATATCCCGACCGATGACGGTTTTGCCCGAAGATATACAATCCGGCACGATGATCGTCCGTTACAAGGGAAGCATTCAGCGAGGTGTTGTTATCGAATGCGGAACTGCCACCAATGGAAGTGATCGTATGCGATAACTGACCGGAATTTCGCAGAGGCTCCTTCGTGATGATATTGATCGTTCCCGCAATGGCCGAAGAGCCGAACAATGCCGATCCACCCCCGCGCATGACTTCTACACGTTCGATCATGCTGGCAGGAATCTGCTCCAGCCCGTATACTCCGGAAAGGGCACTGAACACGGGACGGGAGTCGATGAGTATCTGTGTATAGGGGCCGTCCAGCCCATTGATCCGGACTTGCTGAAACCCACAATTCTGACAGTTAGTCTCTACACGGACACCAGGCTGAAAATTCAAGCCCTGTGATAATGTAGAAGAATTAGTGGTTTCAAACAGTTTCAAATCTACTACATTGACCAGAGTCGGTGCCAGACGTCGGGTCGTTTCACTACGGTTGGCAGAGACGACTACTCCGTCCAGAGCAATTGCATCTTCTTCCAGTTCAAAGTTCTCTTCCAGCGTTTTACCTTTTTTCAAGGTCACACTACGGGTAACCGTCTTATACCCTACCGAGCTGACTTCCATCATAAAGTTTCCTTCCGGCAGATTCTTCAGGAAGTAGTGTCCGGTAGCGTCGGTGACGGTCCCTATCGTGGTTCCCTTTAATGCTATGGTAATATAAGGCAGATGCTCACTTGTCTTTTTATCCAATACATGACCAATTATATTCGCATCGGATTTTTTCAATTCCGGATACTCCGGATGTTCAGCCAATGCAGGCAACAAGGCACAACATAGGCTGACCAGGACTAAAAGATATTTTTTCATTGTCGTTAGTCTTTTAATGTTTTAAATCAAAAATAATAAGGATGGGAAGCAACAGCAGTTTCCAAAGAAGACCTGCCTGCTTCTACGTGATGCAGACTAAACGACGGGAGGTGCTCTGAGAGAAATAACGCCCGGACAGGGACGACAATACCGCATACGCTGCGGAGAGGCGAGAAAAATACATAAAAGAGACAGGACAGAAGTCACAAACAAAGGTGTCAAACCATTATCTGTCACCAATGTATGGTCCAATATGTGAATCAGCTGAAACTCTACTGTCGTATGGCTATGTTCGCCACCTTTCTTAAAGGGATGTGAATGAACAATCGTAACCCCGTTTACCACATGGGAGTGAGTAAACAAAGTAATCCCTGCCATGTACGAAATAAACAGTACAGGCAAAAACCACTTCATTATATTCAGGTATATTTGTTTCATTCGTCAGTTTTTGTGCAGCGAAGATAAGGTTTATCTTCTGCGGCAAAGATAGGGATTGTCCGGTTCCGAAACAATCCCCATTTATAAGGATTTATAAGCTAAAAAGATTATTAAACCATTATTAATAGCTAATTTTCACTCCAGCAAAGAAACTTCTCGGCAGTGAAGGGCCATAAATATAGCCCGAATCACGGTCGGCTCCCTTATCAAAGTCATTCTGATAAGCATTGAAGATATTCTGTATTCCGGCATTCACCTGCAAGTTCATCGTCTTATAGAGTTTGAAGTCGTATGCCGCCTTCAGAGCGATATCGAAGAAGTCTTCCGTATTGACCGTAATCGGTTTGTCGAGGAATCCGGGAACAGGTTCGTGAGGTATCAGCATCGAACCCGTATAGGTACCGGAAAGGGCGATAGACAACGGTTTGACCGGAGTATAAGTAGCTGTAAAATAGCCGTAAGTATTCGGGGTACGCATCATCTTCTTTACTGCCGGAGCTTCTTTGTTCCACACGTGCGGTTCGCTGTAATGGCTCTGCTGCAAAGTAGCCCCAGCCTGGATCTGGAATTTATTCAGATAAGCCATCTTTCCTTCCAGTGTCAGTCCCATCACACGTGCTCCGGGAGCATTATAGCGTGTACGTGTCAGAATTCCGTCTTTTACTTCGCCATCAGTCAATGCAAAGACATCCGACAATTTAGTATAGAACCCTTCCACCAAAAAGTTAATCTGGAATGCACCGAAACGGTGGTAAATATCTGCTGAAGCACTTAAGCTCTGTGATCTTTCCTCTTTCAGATCCTTTGCAAGCTCAACCATTGCCACATTTCCACCTACGTTCTCCACATGCAAATCTTCATCAAAAGCCTGCGGTGCACGGAAACCGGAAGAATAGCTCAAACGCAGGTTAATATTTTGGGTAGGATTGAAACGCAGGTTAGCACGCGGACTGAATATAATATGATCAATCAGGTTATGCTTATCCAGACGACCGCCAAGCAAGAATCCCCAATGATCGTTCTTCCATTCATTTTGCAGGAAAGCGCTACCGATATTTACTTTTTGATCTACCGTGCGGTGATATCCCCACATATTGTCTTCCAGCTTATCCTGGTTGAATTCGATTCCGGCAGTCAGGTCCGAAGGCATAAAAATACATTTTCCGAAGCTGTAGACATATTGTGATCCTGCCATCCAAGTTCAGGTCGGTAGTGTTTCCGTAAGCATTCAGATCCTGCCCGCCACCATAATAGCTGTCACGATTGATGTGTTGTGCGGATGCAAACACATTAAAACGGTGCTTCTCGTTTGGTGAGAAATAGTCATATTTCAATCCACCGCCATTGATGGAATGTTCTGTCTGTTCGGCCACATTCGCTTCATGAGGCGGACGGTTCAGTAAGTCTCCTCCCCTGCGGAATTCTTCCATATGATGATATTCGAAAGTCAGTTTTGAATAAGTAGTCGTTTTCAGGAAGGAACGGAAACCGATTGTCTGGCCATGTATTTTCGGTATTTCAGAATATCCGTCTCCATCATGGTCGTATGCCGAACGGTGGCGGTTCTGACCAAAGATATATAAACCGGCACGCTGATCGTCCGTTACAAGAGAGGCATTCAAAGCAGTATTATTATCGAAAGCGTCTCCATCTCCAATACCGGTAATGGTATGAGACAACATTCCTGAATTGCGAATCGGCTCTTTAGTAATAATATTGATTGTACCGGCAATGGCAGACGACCCGAACAAAGCTGAACCGCCTCCACGCATTACTTCCACACGCTCTATCATGCTGGCAGGAATCTGCTCAATGCCATATACACCCGAAAGTGCACTGAAAATCGGACGGGAATCAAGCAAGATTTGTGTATAAGGACCATCCAAACCGTTAATACGTACTTGCTGGAAACCACAATTCTGACAGTTGGATTCTACGCGTACTCCCGGCTGAAAGCTCAATCCCTGTGCCAGAGTAGTGGAGTTGGTCGTTTCAAACATTTTCATATCGACTACATTCACCAAAGTAGGCGCTAAACGACGGGTGGTCTCGTTACGATTGGCGGAAACAACTACGCCGTCCAAGGCAACCGCATCTTCTTCTATTTCAAAATCTTCTTCCAGCGTACGGCCTTTCTTCAGTGTTACATTGCGTCTTACGGTTTTATAACCTACTGAGCTGACTTCAAGCACGAAGTTACCTTCGGGGAGGTTCTTCAAAAAGTAGTGTCCGGTAGCATCGGTCACAGTACCGATCGTTGTACCTTTCAATGCCACAGTAATATAAGGCAGGTGTTCTTTGGTGTTTTTATCAAGGATATGACCTACGATGTTTGCATCCGATTTACGTAAATCCGGATATTCGGGATGCTCATGGAGAGCAGCTTGTCCTTCGAGGGCAGGCAACAATGCACAGCACAAGCAGACAAGCGAAAAGATGTATTTCTTCATTTTTCGTTTGTTATTCGTTTTCGTTAAGTGATGATGTGAACAAACAGATGAGGACTTCCCGCTTTACTATAAAGCAGGATACCATCGGTTCAAATGACGGAAAAGCGAATAGCAGGAGGGGCTCTGAGTGCCACCACCCCATGATAGGGAGAATAGTAGTGCGTATGCTGCGTAATACCATGCAACCGCCACAAGAGGAATGGAATAAAAAGAGAGAGAGCAAACACAACAGCCGCACCGTCCGTTGTCAGATGTGACAGGAAATGAACTAATAACAGTTCGACTGTTGAGTGCTTATGTGCCGCCCCTTTCTTGAAAGGATGCGAATGGACGATTGTCACGCCATTGACCACGTGTATGTGAGCAAAGAATGTGATACTTACCAAATACGATACAAACAGTACCGGCAAGAAACAGCGCATGATATTCAATGACAATCGTTTCACCTCATCTTAAATTTTGAGGCGGCAAAGATACAAACTATTATTTTAACAATCAATACCTATATATACTGATTTTCATTAATACACAGCTGAAGATATCACCTGTATAAATAAAATAAGGAATACCATAGCAATCGGATAAACAGTCGCGTATGCCACGCTTGGAATATTACTGTCTACCATCGAATCGGCAGCAGCCAGTCCCGGAGTACTGGTCATACCTCCCGTAATGGTTCCCAGTAGATCAAGTATGTTGATCTTGAATACCAAGCGTCCTACAATTACCGCAACCAGCATCGGTACTACCGTGATAGCTGCACCCACTCCGAACATCAGTAATCCGCTTTCCTGAAAAGTAGCCACAAGGTTCTTTCCGGCAGAGGTTCCGACTTCAGCAAGGAAAAGCAACAGACCTAACTGCCGCAACAGTTGATTGGCGGGGCCGGACATAGACCAAATGATAGGCCCTGTCTTACCAACGGCACTCAAAACCAACGCCACCATCAATACTCCTCCGGTCAATCCAGGTGAAAACGACAGTGTATCGGAGAAAGAAATATTCAGCTTACCAAATAAGACCCCCAGCACAATACCCATCGCGATGGGGAAGAAATCAGTATCGGAAAGTTTCTTCGCATTGTTTCCCAGTAGGCGGGCTACTCCTTTGATGCCTTCCTTCTCTCCTACCACCATCAGTTTATCACCAAACTTCAAAGCCAAATCCGGTGACGGAGATAAGTCAATACCGCTTCGACGAACACGGGTCACCGTACAACCGAAGTTTTTCTGTAAATTCAGATCACCCAGTTGCTTATTGATCATATCTTTCTTGGTCAATAGTAAGGACTCGATTTCCTGTGTTTTATCCAAAGGAAGTTCACCTTCTTCACGTTCGCCAATTAATACAGACAGCTGATTCAGTGATTCCTCACTGCCTACTGCCTGAATATAATCTCCTTCGTGCAATACTGTATGCGCGGTGGGGATGGATATTTCATCTTTATGTTTCAGACGGGAAATAACAGCACCTGTCATTGCCCGTGCATTAATCTGCATCAAGCTACGGTTGAATACGCTTGCATTAGTGACACGGTAGATACAAGTGCCCAACTCCGGAAATTGTCCGCGGCGCTCTATTTCAAGGCGACGGGCTTCCTGATCCAAATTTACACGCATGATTTTGGGGAGCAACTTCACAAACAAAATCACTCCGATTACACCAAACGGATAAGCGATACCGTAAGCAATGGATGCTAACGGAGAGTGGGTACTATCAATTGCTACCGCCAATCCCGGAGTACTGGTCAAAGCTCCTGCAATCAATCCGACTACACTCGGCGTATCAATATCGAACGCATACTTCAAACCTACTGCCGTGAGGCAGGCAGAACAGATAATAAGCATAGTAATGAGAATCAGCGTCTTTCCTTTACTACGAAAAGAGTCGAAGAATCCGGGACCGGCCTGAATACCGATGGTAAAAATAAAAAGTACCAAACCGAAGTTTCCTAATTCTTTAGGAATAATAACACCAAAGTGTCCAAAAAGAAGAGCAATAAAGATCACCGCTGACACATCAAGCGATAGCCCCTTAATCTTAATTCTTCCTAACATAAATCCCAACGCTACTATCAGAAAGAGCGAGAAATAAGAGGAATGCAATAAGTCAGTAAACATGTTTTTTTAAAGGTTAGTTAGTTTAAGGGCGCAAAGGTACGGATTTATTTCAATCCTCACAACATTCTGTGCTACAAGTCACTTCCTCGCCCTCTATCTCTAATGTAGCATGATGGATACCTGCTGCTTCAAGCGCCTCCTTTATACGATGTTTTATTTCCTCCATTTTTGCTATATCATCCACTACAACGTGTGCAGTCAAAGCCGTTTCCGTAGTACTGATGGCCCAAATATGCAGATGATGACAGCTTTCTACCCCCGGCTGTTCCACTATCAGTTGCTGAATCTGCTGAGTATCGATTCCCACCGGAACACCATCCAGCGATAATCGAAGACTGTCATGAAGTAATCCCCAGGTAGAAACAATAATAATCACAGCGATGCCCAGTCCGATAATCGGATCGATGATGCTCCATCCCGTATACATGATAATAATACCGGAAGCAACTACTCCGACAGAGACCAGTGCGTCAGCTGCCATATGCAGGTAGGCTCCTTTTACATTCAGGTCTTTATCCTTATCCTTCATAAAAAGCCAGGCAGTAAGTGCGTTGACCACCACTCCCACTCCGGCAGTCCAGGCAATGGCGGAACCGTCAACTGATACCGGATGAAACAGCTTGTCTATGCTTTCAGCGATAATTATCCCGACAGCAACCAATAATATGACTGCATTTAGTAAAGAAACGAGGATGGTACTTTTCTTATATCCGTAGGTATAACGACTATTCGGGTGTACTTTCTCCAACCGGAAAGCCAACATAGCAAGAATCAGGCTTGCCACATCTCCCAAATTATGTCCGGCATCAGAGAGCAATCCCAGAGAATCGTAATAAAAACCAACTCCGAACTCGACTATAACGAAAGAGATATTCAGAACGATACCTATTATAAAGGCTTTATTAAGAGACGTTACCCGATGATTATGTTCGTGATGATGAGGTTCCATATTCTAAATAGTTTTATATTTAGAAAACAGTTATCTAAGAAATTAGTTCACACAACAAAGAAAGCCCCCAAAAATCATTTGAAAAGAATATGCTCCTCATGCTCCATCGTTCACTTTTTTAGTTACCTTTGCGCCGATTTTAAGAATCCCTTTGAACTAAACCCTAAGTACTGTGTTGAAACCATAACAGGAATTTACGTATAACTTAAAAGGGTAAGAAAGATGTCTACAGAAATATTAGTGGATACTGTAACCACAACCACAGATAGCTGCCAGATGGTAGCAACAGAAACAACACTGCAAGTAACAGCAGCCACCAAGTCTGACAATCAGACTACAGCCAACGAGGCTTATACCGCTGTACCTCCACGCCGTACTTTCAATGAACAGAAACCGTTTGTTTTTTCAATCGTAGGCTTTGCCGTGGCGTACATTGCAGCACTCGTTATCGGACGGATTATCAAAATGCGAATGCCACATCATTCTTAAAAGAAACGTTTACAACAACCAAAAAAACAAGTCACCGAAATGATCACTCATTCCGATGACTTATCCCCTTTAAACACCTTTAAACAAAATGGAAAATATGCCTCATTACTAACTAAACTAACTAACCCTTTGAGGCATATTTTGAAGAGGCTGACGCATCAGCCTCTTTTTTATTTATAGATAGCTTTCGCTCTCTAATCTTATTTCTTGCGGGCCTCAGCAATATAGCCAAGAGCTTCTTCGCATTTTGCAGTCACATAAGCCCAGTCTTCTGCTGCTACCTTGTCTTTCGGGAACAGTTTTGACCCCATACCTACGCAGAACACGCCTGCTTTGATCCATGCAGTCAGGTTTTCCTTGGAAGGCTCTACCCCACCTGTCACCATCAGCTTAGACCATGGCATCGGAGCCGTCAAACCTTTCACAAAGTTAGTTCCATATACATCACCCGGGAACACTTTGCAAAGATCGCAACCTACTTCCTGCGCAAAACCTACTTCAGATACAGAACCACAACCCGGAGTATAAGCTACCAGACGACGGTTACATATCTTAGCGATTTCCGGATTGAACAACGGACCTACCACAAAATTAGCTCCTAACTGAAGATACATAGCAGCAGTAGCCGGATCAACGATTGAACCGATACCGATAGCCATTTCAGGACATTCTTTTGCTGCGTATTTCACGATTTCAGCAAATACTTCCTGTGCAAAGTCACCACGGTTGGTGAATTCGAAAGCACGAACACCACCGTCATAACAAGCCTTTACTACTTTTTTTGCCACTTCCGCATCTTTGTGATAGAATACAGGAACCATACCTGTAGAGCCGATTTTATTCAATACGGCTATTTTATCGAATTTTGCCATCTTAATTTCTTATTTTAAATGAATTGGGTTTTCAAACTCTCAACTTATCTCTGTACGCGACCGCTTGCGTCACCACCAGCCAATGCTTCCACTTCTTCTACAGAAACAAGGTTAAAGTCACCATTGATTGTGTGTTTCAAAGCAGATGCAGCAACAGCGAATTCAAGAGCTGCGCCCTGGTTAGGCTTAGTCATCAAACCGTGGATAATACCGCCGGAGAAAGAGTCACCACCACCTACACGGTCGATAATCGGATCGATATCATAACGTTTGGAAGTATAGAATTCTTCGCCATTGTATATCATAGCTTTCCAGCCATTGTGAGTAGCAGAGAAAGATTCGCGCAATGTAGAAACCACATACTTGAATCCGAATTCTTTCATCATCTGCTGGAAGATACCTTTATAGCCTTCAGCATCTGTGTGGCCTGCTTCAACGTCAGCATCCGGTTTGAAGCCCAGACACAGTTCCGCATCCTCTTCGTTACCGATACATACATCCACATACTTCATCAACGGTTTCATGATAGACTGTGCTTTTTCCTTTGTCCACAGTTTCTTACGGAAATTCAAGTCAACCGATACAGTTACGCCATGACGCTTAGCTGCTTCGCAAGCCAGACGAGTCAGTTCGGCAGCTTTGTCAGAAATAGCCGGAGTGATACCGGACCAGTGGAACCAGTCAGCACCTTCCATAATAGCATCAAAATCGAAGTCGGCAGCATCAGCTTCAGCGATAGCAGAATGAGCACGGTCATAGATAACCTTGCTGGGACGCATAGAAGCGCCTGTTTCCAGATAGTAGATACCTACGCGGTCGCCACCACGAGCAATAAAGTCTGTCTTTACACCATATTTACGCAATGCGTTTACAGCAGACTGTCCGATTTCATGTTTCGGCAATTTGGTTACGAAATAGGCTTCATGTCCGTAGTTGGCACAGCTTACTGCAACGTTCGCTTCTCCACCACCATATACTACATCAAAAGAGTCAGACTGAACAAAGCGGGTATTGCCCGGAGTTGACAATCTAAGCATGATTTCGCCTAATGTAACGACTTTCTTTCCCATAATCTTATGTTTTAAATTCTAAGTTATTAATATTATGAAGTTTCAATTTATCATTTTTACCCCATTTTATGAGTTAAACTACTGATTACATGACTATTAATACATAAACAGAGTTATACCACACACCTTTCGTGTGCGGGCACAAAGATACAACAATTTTCGTAATTACAAAAATTGTTATATATTTGTATCGAAAATATTAAGATTATTATTGTGTGCGAGCACATAAACCTATATAAATAAGGTGATCGTATGAATAAATTGCCCGAAAGAATCAGAATCAAAGACATCGCCCGTTTAGCAGACGTGTCTGTAGGAACAGTAGACCGCGTCATTCACGGACGCAGCGGAGTATCAGAAGCAAGCAAAAAACGGGTGGAAGAAATTCTGAAGCAGCTTGACTATCAACCTAACATGTATGCCAGTGCCCTGGCTTCCAACAAGAAGTACACATTCATCTGTCTTCTGCCTCAACATCTGGAAGGCGAATACTGGACAGCAGTAGAACTGGGTATCCACGAAGCTATCGCGACCTACTCGGACTTCAATACCTCGGTAAAGATCAACTATTACGATCCATACGACTATCATTCGTTTGTAGACGCCAGCGAAGCTATCCTGACTCAGCAACCGGACGGAGTGATGGTGGCCCCTACGGCTCCGCAATATACGAAAGGCTTTACTGATCAGTTGCAAACGTTGGATATACCTTATATATATATAGACTCAAATATCAAAGACGTGCCTCCCCTCGCCTTCTTCGGTCAGAACTCACGCCAAAGCGGATACTTTGCCGCCCGTATGCTAATGCTGCTTGCCAGAGACGAAAAGGAAATCGTTATTTTCCGTAAGATACATGAAGGAATTGTCGGTTCTAACCAGCAAGAGAACAGGGAAATCGGATTCAGGCAGTACATGGAGGAACATCATCCGTCTTGTACTATACTGGAGCTTGACTTGCATGCCGAACGCAATGATGAAGATAACGAAATGCTGGATGAATTCTTCCGTTCTCACCCGAACGTAAAGAATGGAATCACTTTCAATTCAAAAGTCTACATTATCGGCGAATACCTGCAAAGTCGCGGAAAGAAAGATTTCAATCTGATAGGCTACGACCTTCTGGAACGGAATGTCACTTGCCTGAAAGAAGGAAGCGTTTCCTTCCTCATCGCCCAGCAACCGGAGCTGCAAGGCCTCAACGGCATCAAGGCGCTCTGCGATCACCTCATTTTCAAGAAAGACGTGACTTGCATCAACTATATGCCGATTGACTTGTTGACTGTAGAAACAATAGACTATTACCATAGCAAATAACAACAAAATCCAACTAAACAAGTACATGGAAACAAAGTATTTAAGAATTAATCCTGCCGACAACGTTGCCGTTGCCATTGTTAACCTCCCAGCAGGAGAGCATCTATCCGTAGATGGAATAGAGATTACACTAAACGAAGACATTCCTGCCGGACATAAGTTTGCATTAAAAGATTTTGCAGAAGGCGAGAACGTAATCAAGTACGGCTACCCTATCGGTCATGCCCGTATGGCAAAAAAACAAGGAGACTGGATGAATGAAACGAATATCAAGACTAATCTTGCCGGACTGTTGGAGTATACCTACCATCCGACTCAGGTTACTCTGGATATCCCTCATAAAAACCTCACTTTTAAAGGTTACCGCCGTAAAAATGGTGATGTCGGCGTAAGAAATGAAATCTGGATTATCCCGACTGTAGGTTGCGTTAACGGCATCATCGGACAACTGGCCGAAGGCCTGCGCCGTGAAACGGAAGGAAAAGGGGTAGATGCCATCGTGGCTTTCCCGCACAACTACGGTTGCTCACAGCTTGGCGACGATCACGAAAACACGAAAAAGATTCTTCGCGATATGGTACTTCACCCGAATGCAGGCGCAGTACTGATAGTAGGCTTGGGCTGCGAAAACAACCAGCCGGACGTATTCCGTGAATTCTTAGGAGACTATGATCAGGACCGTGTGAAATTCATGGTAACCCAGAAAGTTGGTGACGAATACGAAGAAGGAATGGATATTCTGCGCGATTTATATGCCAAAGCATCCAAAGATGAACGTACGGAAGTACCTTTGTCAGAACTTCGTGTCGGACTGAAATGTGGTGGTTCCGACGGTTTCTCAGGTATCACTGCCAATCCGTTGCTGGGTATGTTCTCAGACTTCCTGATTGCACAAGGCGGTACAAGCGTGCTGACTGAAGTTCCGGAAATGTTTGGTGCGGAAACAATTCTGATGAACCGTTGCGAAAACAAAGACCTGTTCGAACAGACCGTACACTTGATCAATGACTTCAAAGAATATTTCCTGTCACATGGCGAGCCTGTGGGTGAAAATCCATCTCCGGGAAATAAAGCCGGCGGTATCTCCACTCTGGAAGAAAAAGCACTGGGATGTACACAGAAATGTGGCAAAAGCTATGTATCCGGTGTGATGCCTTACGGAGAACGTCTGCAAAAGAAAGGACTGAACCTGCTTTCCGCTCCGGGCAATGACTTGGTAGCTGCTACTACCCTTGCTGCAAGCGGATGCCATATGGTACTCTTTACCACCGGACGTGGTACTCCTTTCGGCACTTTCGTTCCGACGATGAAGATTTCCACCAATTCTACTTTGGCTAAAAACAAACCGGGGTGGATTGATTTCAATGCCGGAGTCATCGTTGAGAACGAACCGATGGAAAAGACTTGCGAACGCTTTATCGAGTATGTGATTAAAGTAGCAAGCGGTGAGTTCGTTAATAACGAGAAGAAAGGTTATCGCGAAATTGCCATCTTTAAAACAGGAGTTACGTTATAAGCGTTTCACCATCAAAGGAAATATTACAGTTATGGGGAGGGTGTATCAAAACACCCTCCTTTTTATATCACTCGTTAAACATGCCAATAGCCCCATCCGCAGAAATCATTTCAGCCGTTATTTTCAACCTGCGGCAACGGCTGTTGTTATAGAACCTCACCTGAGCATTCCCTGCTTCATCCGGCATCACTTCCGGGTTCCAGTATAACGTGCGGCGATAGTCCTCTTCTTTGGGAAGAACAGAATAATCGGGATGATAAAACTCTACAGGTTCGCTATAGCCATCCAACCAGGTTTTTCTGACTCCCCTGCCTCCTTTTACGGGAATCTCTCCTTCCGGATAGGTTTCAATAAAAACAGCACAGCTATATATTTCATCTACATCCATCGGAGACATACGGATGTCAGCATAACGACACCTTGCCGATAATTCCTCATTGATATAAATAGACTTGATAGCCACCAGGCGAAGTGTCCGGTATCGGGTCTGATCTATTTCAGTAGCCTCCGTTCGTTTATAGTTTACCACATACAAGGGAGAGCGACCTTTGTACTGCAACCATTCCTCACCACCACTATACCTGCGTATGAAATTGGGATTCATACGGACAAGCAGCTCGTGGATATCTTCACCGATATAACCTCCCTTATCCAAAATATCATCCATCTCCGAAGGCACATCGTAGTAAGCAACCGATTTCGAACGATTTTCATAAATATCCTTCTCACGACTCCATTTCTTAGCCTTCACCACTACTTCACCCAAACGGTGATTTTTCTCTCTCATACCCCGTTTTGACAGAGAATCTTCATAAGCATCCATAAAACGATTATAATCGATATCATCACCAATCACAGTATCTGTCTGCAGCTCCTGTTCTGCTCCCGGTTTATCTCTGCCGGACAGGCTTATCTGCATTTCTCCCAGCGGATATTGTGTAGGTTGAGGGCTGAAGACTCTGTCTAATACAATCCGGTGGTCTTTACGCTTACCTTTCTCCATCACAGAAAGAATCAGATTCCACTTGCCAATAATATCGGTAATAAAAGCAAAACGTCCCACACTGTCTGTTTCAAACAGGTTAAGAGAAAGCGCTCCCGGTGAAGTTTCCTCATCTCCCCGCTTCGCCAGAAAAGAAGAGACTTGTATATTTGGTTTAGGCTTACCTCTAACAAATGAAACAACTTGTCCATGCACTTCAATCCCTTGTTCGGGCATGTACTTCAATTCAAACGGTTCTACCCCCGACTCGTATTTCCATGCATAACGCCGCCATCCCTGCACCAACAACAAATGATCCAAAGCTGTTCTGTGCTCTTTATCATCTGCTTCGAAATAATAGAGCGGACGATGAACGTAGCCTTTAATCTCAGACATTAACAATAAGTCCGCTAACATAGAATGCCGGCTTTCCACTTCTTCCCATCCGTCACGCACAGATACTGATATCGGAGCGGACACAGGCTTACCCGCCGTGTCACGTACTGAAAAGTCCAATAAGACACGATCAAACGGCTGATAATCCTCTTTGTTTTTCCGGACACTGATTGTCAATGGCTCCGGTTTTCTCATAAAGATAAGGCGGTCGGCAATAATCTGTCCTGCTGTATCAAACAATATGATCTGTACCACCCCTGCCTTCCATTCCGTCTTGTCAAGTTTGAAAGAGACAGGCGTATTTTTCCGGATGTTCAACAGACAATAATTAAGCAGTTTCCCATGACCAAGCACAGCTAAACCTAAGACAGACTCCGGTGTATACGGATTCTTTTGTACACTGACTGCTATACTGTCTTCCGAAGAAAGATTGTCAACCTGCAAGACATATCCCTGCAACCGGGCTTCCGGCAAATCAAAACGGTACTTTTTTCCATTCAACTCCACCTCAGCCTTATGATTTCCTCCGTTCGTAGGAGTATATACAAAAGTGCCACGTCCTTCGTGTACAGTGGCAAAGGAGGCGATTTCTTTCTTTTCCCGGTTGATAACCGTTCCGGACAGTGCAATCGGATTTCCATAGGCATCCGTTGCCTCAAAAGCAACGCGGGAAGGAATGCCTTCGACCAAATTTCCTCCTTCAGGAAAAAACTTCAGATTGGCTTTTTTCTCCTTAGCCGTTTTTTTCCGTACCTGCGGATATTTATAAACAGCATATTTCTGTATGTTCTTCTCTTTAAAATCACCAGCCACCCGAGGCTTATCAAATACCGGAAGAACCCGGGAGAAAATAACCTCCTCTCCAAAGTTCAACATATATTTCGTGTAGGCACGAACCTCATAAAAACCGGAATAAAAAGGTAGTTGTGTTAATTCGAAACTACCGTGGCAACGGCCGTTCTTAACAGGCAATACACGTTTCGCTATGACTTCCCCACCCGGATTCAGCAATTCGACATAAAGGGTTTTACTCAAATCCGACGGGCGGTTCAGTTCGGATGTCACAACATAACACTGAAACCAAACAGGGTCTCCCTGATAATAACTGGTATTGTCGAAATGTAAATAGACTTTTTCCTGTGGCAGCATTTCTCCGAAATTCTGCACTGCTTCAATATAGCCCGATAATTTACGAACGATACTGTCCGGCATCTGGGCTTGCAAAGAAAATGGCAGTGCCGACAAGAGGAATAGTAAGACGAGGATAGCCCTGTTCATCATAATTCATCTATTTCAAATTTGTGTTTAAGATTAGATCTGTCCTACTCCGGAGAGAATCTGTTCTCCAGTGATTACCAGCCAAATATAGGAAAAAGAATTGAAAAATTGGGATGATTTACTCTTTTTTATATGCTATACCATATCATCTCCCGTCTTGGCAAATGTAACACGAATCGTCTTATGAAACGGAATGAAACGCGAGATAACAGCTATTATGATCGATATCACCAACAGATAACCTAATATTTCTTTCAGTGCAAGCAACAGACTCTGCTCCTGCAAAGTTCCATAAAGAGAATGGGTAGCTATCTGTACCGCTTCATCATATCTGTGTCCTTGTGCAAGCGCATTATTCAGAGACTGAGTATAACGGGACGCAGCCAGCGGGTCGGCAGTCGTGATAGTCTCCGACAAAGAATATATATATTTCTGTTGCAGACGATACAGCATATTGCTGTAAAAAGAAGTAGCCATGATAGGTGCCAGTACCGAACGGAAGATTATCAGAAAGAAAGCATTCGACAACAAAAACTTCGGGTTCAAATCTTCTACGGCAAACAGGGCAAAGGCTATAATCAAAGTCAACATACCCAATCCGCGGAAAAAGATGGGCAGATATAACATTTCATACGTACTGTTCGGCGCAATGCCAAAATATAGAATACCAAAGAAAATAACAAAACAACTCATTCCGCCCGCTATCAGAAACCGGAAACGCCAACGCTGCCAACGAAACCACCAGAAACAGATAAAAGCTCCGATTACATACCCCGGGAGCAAAAAGATATAAAGAGAATAGGTATGCGTGCTGTCAACTTTCAGGATGATGCTCAGGTAATTGGTTAATAATGTGGTGGATGTACTGAAAAACATAACAAGCATCATATAGAAATATCCGATGATTGCTTTAGGCTGAAACAGAGGGGCAAGACTAACATAGGGATTCTTCGAATGGTGCTGAATCCAGATAAATAATGCGATCAGTATAGGAGAAATTACAATATAAGCACAAAGTTTGGCAGAAGCCATCCAATCCAGAACTTTCCCATAATTGATGACGTAAATCAGCATCAGCAGCCCTACCGAAATGATAAACATCTCCCGAATATGCAAATCGGATAACGGCACCGATTTAATCGGGCGGTTATGCCGGAAACAGATGATAACAAACAGAACAGAAACCAGAATCAAAAGCATCATGAAGTAATACATATACTTCCAGTTATAGTGATATGCCAATTGCGCAGTGACCAACATGGAAGCCTGTCCGCCCCCGTACACTAATGGATAAAAATAAGAATAGAACTCGCTGCGGATATTCTTCGCACTGAAAATCTTCTGTGCATAACGAATAAACCATAACATCAGAAAACCTTTCAGAAAGCCGATAGCAAAACTGCAGGCAATCAGAATATCGGCATTCTGCGAACGGGCGCAAATCCAACTCAAAAAGAACTGCAGGAGCAAGTCTATCAACAAGAGAAACTTGACCGAAACGGCTGCCAGCACTTTAGGAATAATAGGATAAGCAATGGCCATGCCTGCCGAAGCCGCATAATATCCCATCGTTATATCTTCCGAATTGGTTCCAAGCGTATTCGATACTTCGAGCATGCTTCCAGTATACGAACCATTCAGCATGGTAACCGGAAGAATAACAATGAAAATGCAACAGAACCCCAGCCAATCGGGCACCCAGGAACGAACGGGTACTCCCAACTCTTTCATTGTTATCATTTGCGCAAAGCTTCTGTTTCAACCATCATACCCGCTCTTAATTGTGCCATTTCTTCAGTAGAGATATTCTCCAGCTCTATCCGTACCGGGATACGCTGTTGTACTTTTACAAAGTTTCCCGCGGAATTGTCTGTGGGGACCAGAGAATATTTCGACCCGGTTGCCTCCGAGATAGCAGTGACTTCCCCGTTAAAAATCTTTCCGGGCAACGCATCTACTTTAACGCGCACCTGCTGACCAATATAGATATTGGCAATCTGTGTTTCCTTATAATTAGCAGTAATCCATTTATCCTTGTTGCGTACCAGATAAGAGATGGTTTGCCCCGTCTGGACATACTGTCCGGGTTCTAAGGTACGCCTGCCCATATATCCATCGTATGGAGCAGTGAGTACCGTATAAGACAAGTTCAATTTAGCCAGATCCAAATCCGCTTCTTTACGCAAGATACCGGCTTGAACTCCGGTTGTCTTTTTACTCGTTTCCGCATATTGCGACAAAGCAGCCTGTTTTTGCGCGACTAATGCCTGATAGCGTGCCTCAGCTGCTTCATACGCGGCTTTGGTCTGCTCGTACTGTTGTTCCGGCACCGATTCTTCTTTCAGCAGACGTTCAAAGCGGTGAAAGTCCTGTTCCAGTTGCCAGAGCTTCGCCTTCGCTTCGGCTATATTGGCGTCCTGCACGGCTATATTAGTATGGGAAGTTTCGATGCCCGAGTGAAGAACATCCTGCAAACCGTGCGCATCCAGCAGAGCTGCTTCGGCTTCCTTCACTTTAATTTGATATTCACGGTTATCGAGTACTAACAAGGTATCTCCCTGACGCACATATTGATGTTCCTTGAAACGGATATCCTTGATATATCCCGAAGCACGTATATTTAAAGGAGCAACGTATTGGTCTACAAAAGCATCATTGGTCACTTCATAGCTAATGTAACGCCAAAAATAAGTAATAGTCCACCAGAGCCCGGAGACAGCCAAACATACACACACCATATTTAAGATGATATTGCGAGCTCTCATTTTTTTAAGTTTCCGTTTTTTTTCCTTTAATGTTGCCATAACCTTAATATATTATAGACGACCACAAGCCTTCTGAAGTTGATAATAAGTATAAATCACACGAGTGCGGGCAGTGACCAGCTGCAACTCTACATTCAAACGGACAGAGTTGGCATCCAGCAAGTCAGTCAGAATAGCCAACTGATTCAGATAACGGTTCTGCATAATACGGTAGTTCTCCTGCGCCTGCCGGACAGACAACTGCAAGGCTTCTACCCGTTGCAAAGCTTCCTGATGCCGCAGAAAAGCAGTGCGCACATCCATGCGGATTCTCTGCATCTTCTGCTCTTCATCATTCTTACGCAAAGACACTACCAGTTTGCTTTCCTTTATTTTATGACTGTTTTTGTAGATTGAGGATAAAGGATAAGAAACCGATAGTCCTACATTCCAGTTATTGTTGTACATATCCGCCAATGTACGCGAAACAGGGCGTGCCAGTGTATTTGAGGCATACAGCGATATGCTGGGAAGAGACAACAACCGAGTCAACCGGATCTCGTTCCGGGCAAGTTCCGTTTGTTTTCTGAGCAATTTCATTGCCGGATCATTTGTGTAAGCAAGGGTGATATAGTCGTCATACGCTTCCAGAGCAACTGCCTGATGCAGTAGGGTCGTATCCGGTTTCAGTAGCAGGTTCTCATTCTGTCCCAATAAAATATCCAGCTGCTGCGACACGAGTACGATGCTATTTTCCGTTTCCTGCAAAGACAAACGATCGTTCGTCAACTGCATCTCGCTGCGCAATACATCATTATTCGTTATCAGCCCTTCCTTTTTCATCCGGCGAATATCCCGCAGGCGTAATTCGGATTCCTCAATGTTCCGCATCAATATCTCATGCTGCTTGAAAAGGCTGAACAGATTCATGTATTGGTTCAGCAAACCAAGTTTGATTTCCGCCTGGTCTGTCAATGTCTGCAACTCGGCAACTTGTTTTTCCATGTCTGCCTTACGGATAGTCCTCCGAATCTTGCCACCTTGATACAGTGGTTGGGAAAAGTCGATGGCGTAATTCTGCGACCAGTCCGGAATGTCCGGATATGTCGGGTCGGACAATCCCCGTTCCCAAACGAGCGGCTGTCCCACAAAACCTCCTTTCAATCCCACTTGCAGATCGGGCAGTGATGATGTGCGTGCCGTTCGTGTCCGTTCTTGTGCCATGGCTTCTTTCAGCGCATCCGCCTGAAGCTGCAAACTATGCTGCACCCCCCGTTCGAAAAGCTGGTCTACGGAAAGAAATAAAGAATCCGTCTGCGCCTTTGCCGGCTGACCGGCGAAGATCAGGCAGAGCGGCCCTAGCAGATATACCCTATACGTTTTCAAGAACATCGTATACTCCCTTTAATTCCGATAACATGACTTTAATGCTTTCTATGCCAATCACCTGTTCCGCGTGTACATAAACCTGATCCAGTATGGGACGAATCTGTTCCTTAAACTCCTCTCCTTCCGGAGTCAGATAAACCAGCTTGTTGCGGCGGTCTGCCGGATCTTCCTTCCGGTAGACATACCCTTTCTTCTCCAGATTGTTCATCAGATTGGTCAGACATGCTTTGTCTTTTGCGATACGTTCAGCCAATATTTGCTGGCTAATGCCTTGTTCATGCCATAAACAGCTCAGTACCTGAAGCATTTCGAATGTGATACCTGCGTTGTTCTTTCTCAGTGTCCGCTGCATCGACCTACGGAAAGCCATGCGGGTGCGGAAAACCTGTAGCATGAGTTCTCTAAACTCTGCTCCTTCTCTTATCATAAAAGTACTTTTTACCTTTTCCGGGCGCAAAGGTATGTATTTCTACCGAATTAGTCAAACGTTTGACTAATTTCATGTAAAACGACTCTATAAATTGTTCCATTCACCCACACTAATCTCTTATTTTCAAAATAAATGAGCAGAATCTTTGTTCATCTGAAATCTTTTATTTTACTTTGCATCACAAAGTACTTTTTTATATGAATAAAGATAAAGCATTAGAATCAGTAAATGAGATAAAAGAGTTGATGGAAAAGTCCTCCAAGTTTATCTCGATCAGTGGATTAGCGGCTATCATGGCCGGAGTTTACGCACTAGCGGGTACATACATCGCCACTTGCCTTGTTACCCCGGACACAACATTAATCACAGCCTTGAAGCTGATGATTATAGTGGCCATCCTTGTATTGGCAGCTGCCACCGTCACTGCCGGCATACTGTCTTACAACAAGTCCAAAAAGCTGCGACAAAAGTTTTTCAGCAAGCTGACCTATCGGGCATTATGGAATTTTTCACTTCCGATGCTGACCGGAGGCGCTTTATGTATTTCTCTGCTGCTGCATGGATATTATGACATTTTATCCTCGGTCATGCTTTTATTCTATGGACTGACTTTGGTCAATGTTTCTAAATTTACCTATGCCAATATAGCTTGGTTGGGATACGCTTTTATCTGTCTGGGAGTCATAGATAGTTTTTGGGAAGGCCACGCCTTACTGTTCTGGACGATAGGTTTCGGTGGATTTCATATCCTCTATGGAATACTGTTCTATTTACATTACGAAAGAAAGCAGTCATAAATGATAGAAGCATTTCAAAATATAAATAAGGCATTCGAGAGTAAGGTCCGGCTAGGAATTATGGCTGTTCTGATGGTCAATGAGGAAGCTGATTTCAATTTTCTGAAAGAACAACTCTCACTGACAGACGGCAATCTGGCCAGCCACACCCGTGCGCTGGAAGAACTCGGCTACATCGAATGCAGCAAAGGCTTTGTAGGACGAAAACCGCGAACTGTTTTCCGGGCCACAAAGCAAGGCAGAGAAGCCTTCAAATCTCATATTGAAGCCCTGGAGAATTTTCTAAAGTCAACATAATAATTCACTAAACACTATTATCTTATGGACGGTTTCAATGAAAAATCAACTGAGCAAGTGCAGGAACAACAACCGCTGGGATGCCTCCGCCGCTTCTCTAAAACAATCAAGGTCATCATTATCGGAGGATTAATCATTCTTCTGATGATACCGATGTTCATGATCGAAGATCTTATTTCCGAGCGGGGACGCACGCAGGAAGAAGCAATTAATGAAGTAAGCGAAAAATGGAGCCTTGCCCAAACCATTACCGGCCCCTATCTGAATATCCAGTATCCGGTAACGACAGAGAACAACGGGGAAAAGAAGGTATCAATCAAGGCCCTTTTCTTGTTTCCGGACGAACTTCTGGTCAATGGACAATTGAAAACCGAAATACTCAAAAGAAGTATTTATGAAGTGAACGTGTATCAGTCGGAACTGACTTTGAAAGGTTTATTCAGTCCCGAAGAGCTGATAAAAAGCAGGGTGGATATGGAACAACTGCAATTTGACAGAGCTGCCATCTGCCTGAACCTGACAGATATGCGGGGCATCAGTGAGCAGATCAGTATCACGCTGGGAGATTCAGTTTACGTCTTTGAACCGGGAATGGATAACAGAGGGATAGGCGCTACGGGAGTACACGCCATTACCGACTTATCCGATCTGAAGAAGAACAAGAAACTGCCTTATGAGATTAAAATCAAGCTGAAAGGTTCGCAGTCCATCAACTTTATCCCACTGGGTAAAACGACCCGTGTTGATTTGAAAGCCAACTGGAATACTCCAAGCTTTACAGGAAACTACTTGCCCAACAACCGCGAGATTACAGAAAAAGAATTCTCGGCACAATGGCAGGTACTGAATCTGAACCGCAACTATTCGCAGGTCCTGATGAATTACAACAATACCAATATCAAGGATATTGAGAACTCCAGTTTCGGCGTCAACTTCAAAATACCGGTAGAGCAGTATCAGCAGTCCATGCGTTCAGCCAAATATGCTATTCTGATTATTCTGCTGACGTTCGGTGTCATTTTCTTCACTGAAATCATGAATAAAACCCGTATTCATGCGTTACAGTATTTGCTGGTAGGTTTAGCACTCTGCCTGTTCTATAGTCTGCTGCTCTCCTTCTCCGAACATATCGGCTTTAATCCTGCTTATTTGTTATCTGCGGCACTGACTATTATATTAGTTGGCGGATATATGTTGGGAATCACCAAAAAGAAGAAACCGTCATTGATCATGTCCGGACTATTAAGTGTACTCTACCTTTATATCTTCGTTTTGATTCAACTGGAAACCTTTGCATTATTAGCAGGCAGTTTGGGACTATTTATCATTTTGGCAATGGTAATGTATTTCTCCAAGAAGATAGACTGGTTCAATGAGTAAAATTAATTATGGTGTAGTAATTACCATGATTGAAAATAGTGTCACTATCCGCTCGTTATAGTGACACTATCACAGAGACATAGTGACACTATCGTGACGGGATAGTGTCACTATATTTAAGCCGTTAATACAACCATCCTATCAGGAACCGGCACAAGACATCACCACCAATAATTCCTATAAGTGCGACTGTCCATAACTTCCATTGTTTCAAGTTACAAGACACTTTCAAGGCATTAAACATCCAAATCAAAGTAAGTATCAGAAACGGCAATCCCAACAGTGTAAGAATCATTGCCAGGATAAAATAAGGCTGTGCCAGCATTTCTTCGGGAGACATATTCATGTTCATTTGTGACATCATCCGCATGGCCGGCAACAGGCTGATCAGATTCATTCCAAGCAACGGCAGCTGAGCAAACAAAACAGTACCCAGTACATCTATCACACGAATGCGGGAATGAGACAGAAAAAGACCTCCTAGATAAAAGAGCAGTGCAGGAATCAGCCACACAATCAGATGTTCCGCCAGATAACACCACCAAGCCGGATTGGGGGCCGGTCCAAAATGAAGCAAACCATGATAATGATAACCCGATATCCAACACAATAAGGTAGATACTATTAAGCCCAGAAAGCCCCATATCAACGCTTGACCACCTGCAATCCGAATAAACGGATTCACTATTAATTTTACTTTGTTTTTCATCACATATCCATTTTAGTTAGTTTATCTATTATATCGTCCAACATATTCCGAACTGTAGGGTAGCTGACTCCTATGTTCTTCGCCATATCTTTCAAACTGCCGCTCGACTTTACAAAATCAAGAACAAATTGCTGCTCTTTCTCCGACAGGCGCGCCAGTAAAGGCAATTCAAAATTGCCACAAACTTCCGTATTGCATTCTTCACAAAACAACCGTCCTACTTTCAATGGAGCATCACAGGATGGACATTGCAATGGTAACCGTTTCTTTACTTCATTCATATCATCTTCATTTATGATGCAAAAGTAGAGATAAATTCGAATAAAAACAAACGATTATATCAATAATATTAATATAGAATTTAATTTTATTCATTATTGATTTAATTATAATCAATTTTATATTCATTCAAAGAAGAACTTTCCATTATTATTCACCATATCTCTGTTTTTTTCTATCTTTGCTTTGATTAAAAAGATAAAACGATGGAAATACTATATATAAAAGGAGATGCCACAGCACCGATTGGTTCAGGTGTCAAAGTGATTACTCATATTTGCAACGATATCGGAGGATGGGGAAAAGGGTTTGTACTGGCACTTTCTAAAAAATGGAAAATGCCGGAAGAAGCCTATCGCCAGTGGTACAAATCACAGGAAGAATTTACTTTGGGAGCTGTACAGTTTGTAAATGTTGAAAATAAGTTATATGTCGCCAATATGATAGGACAACATGGCATTTATAAAGACAGTAAAGGACTCCCTCCCATCCGTTATGACGCCGTCCGGCAATGTTTGAAGGAGGTAGCCCTGTTTACAATTGCCCACAAGGCAAGTGTACATATGCCCCGTATTGGCTGTGGACTGGCAGGTGGCAAGTGGGAACTTATGGAGCAAATCATAAAAGAAGAGCTTATCACCAAAGAAATAGCTGTAACCGTATATGATTTATAAATAAAATCAGAGCTATTTGGTGAACAATCCGCTTTTCTTATGAAACACTTGACAAACGGCTTTTAATGTTGTATCTTTGAGGAAAGAAAACTAAAAAAGAATGAGTTTTATTAAAAAAATAGATACATAGCACACACATAAACTGATATCTCTTTATATCAGAGCAACCATGATATGGGGCAATAAGTCGGATGATTATTGCCCCATTTTGTTTATATTTTCGCTTAATTCATTTTATATTTTCTTCCAAAACTCAAAAAATAGTTTTTAATAAACTCGGATACCGTTTCTAATAAACGTGCAAAAAGTTTATTAGAAACTGAAACTGCGTTTATTAACAACGGAAATAATAAATGTAAGAATAATAGACCTCTCTTTTCAGATGAAGAAACTATCAATATTATGGGTTCTTCTATTGGTAATATAAACATACAGTTCTATTATTTCATCCACACAATCGGATAACCTAAATCTCTTTTGATAGCTTCCATACTCTTTCACCAATCGATTTATATCCATCTCCATCACAAAGCAAATACTAAAATGTCTTTTTCAGATATACCATATCCACCAGTTGCTTGCCGTCTTCGTACATAGGATGGTCGTAATTGTCGGTAAAGAAATTCTTTAGCCGATGGGAAATGGTGAAGCCACAATGTTCGTAGAAAGAAAGCGTAGAAGGTGCATCGCCTGTACCGACCAGCATTTCAGAACATTTCCCCCGATAATGATCAAATAAAAATTGAATCAAGCGTTTTCCATATCCCTGCCGCTGGAAAAAAGAGATCGTAGCTATGTTCTTGATTTCATAAATTCCTTCCCCTTCACGGGTTACGACACAGCACGCTTTCAATCCGTTATCGTACAAGACGAACATATCGCCACGTTCCAGATAGCGGTCGATCATACTCTCCTGTTCATCAGCCAAAAGCAACAGTTCCAAGAACTCTTTTTTATCCGAAATTACTTTTTTTATCTCCATATTTTAAAACTTTGAACCTTTCATCAGTATCTTGCAAAGGTATAAAAATTCACCTGATAAACAATTTCCCGAAAGTATATCTTGAAAAACCGGCTCAGCAATCTCGCACTATCAATACAAACGCTGAACTTTAAGGGCATATTCTTGTTAACTTGTCACTATCGTGACTGATAGTTCTGTGACAGAATTCCGAACAGGTTGCATCTCACAGATGAATAACCAATAATAAACCTATAACTAAAAATCGAAATTATGTGTACGAGAGTCGTTTATTCAGGAAGCAATGGTATGGTAGCAACCGGTCGTTCTATGGACTGGAAAACAGATATGCACAGCAACCTTTGGGTGTTTCCCAGAGGGATGAAACGGAACGGAGAAACCGGAGAGAACTCGCTGGAATGGACTTCCAGATACGGTAGCGTAGTGACTTCCGCTTTCGAGATCGCCAGTACGGACGGTATGAATGAGAAAGGATTGGTCGCCAATCTGCTTTGGTTGCCCGAAACCGAATACCCCGTAAGAGATAAGAATAAACCGGGACTTGCCATTACAGCCTGGGTGCAATATATGCTGGACAATTTTGCCACCGTAGAAGAAGCCGTAGCATACATTGACGAAGATACCTTTCAGGTCGTTTCGGATATGATGCCGGACGGTTCCCGTCTGGCCACTTTACATTTATCTATTTCGGATGCTACAGGTGACTGTGCCATTTTTGAATATATCGGTGGGAAACTCACGGTATATCATAGTAAGGAATACAAGGTTATGACCAACTCTCCTACTTACAACAAGCAACTGGCACTTAGCGAATACTGGAAATCGATAGGAGGACTGAGCTTTCTGCCCGGTACGAATCGCGCTGCCGACCGCTTTGCCAGAGCCAGCTTCTACATCAACGCATTGCCCGAGACCGATGATGAAAGAATAGCTGTTGCCAGTGTATTCAGTGTTGTACGCAATGCTTCTGTTCCTTACGGGATATCCACTCCCGAAAGTCCCGAGATTTCCACTACGCAATGGAGAACCGTTTCGGAGAGCAAGAACCTGAGATACTTTTTCGAATCAAGTCTGACTCCGAATACCTTTTGGGTAAATCTGAAAGATTTCGATTTATCGGAAGGGGCTCCGGTGTTCAAACTGTCTATTGCCAATGGAGAAATGTATCATGGAAATACAGCCAAGAATTTTAAAACAGCGTTGCCTTTCAAATTTATGGGCGTAAAGGGATAAATTGATAGCAGCTTGCTGCATCACATATATCAGAGAAGTATTTTCTCCACGTCTTCGGGAACATATACTGTTCCCGAAAACTCCTGAGCAGCTTCTTCCGTATAATACAACAAAATATTTCCGAATACTATTCACGCACCACACCACTGACTTCCATTTCAAGGAAGTAGTCATTCTCCAATTTAAAGGTGTACTAAAGAATCAAACAATCATCCAAATCAATAGAAAAATAATACAATGCACTTGTTTTCTCTTATTATTATCGTTTACTTTGTTGGCAAAAATTAATTAACGAGCCATGAAAAACCTACTATTAGCAGCCATGCTTTTCTGCACAAACATAGCCATCGCACAAGGTACTATAGAAGATTACCGTCGTGCTTACTCAGCAGGAGAAAAATTCAGTGCAAACAAAGTATCCTATTCCAATGTCAATCCGGAGTGGATTGGTAAAACGCATTATTTCTGGTATGTACGAAATACTCCCGACGGACGTATCTATGTATTAGTGGATGCCGACACTCAAAACAGAAAAGACTTGTTTGACCACAAACTCGTGGCAGCAGCTTTAAGTGAGGCATCGGGACGCAAAATAGAAGCCACTTCTCTTTATCTGGATCGTCTGTCTGTCAACAACGGACTGGATACGCTACGTTTCGTTTTCAATAATCATCGCTGGATGTATGTCATCGATAAAAATCAGCTGACAGATGAAGGTGCTCTGCCCACTCCACGCAAACAACGCCACTGGATGGAAACAGATGATGAAAAGACGGCTGCTCCCGTCACCTCTCCTGACAAGAAATATACAGCATTCATTAAGAATCATAATATATATGTAAAAGAAACAGCTACCGGAAAAGAAAAACAGCTAAGTCTGGACGGTACTTTGGGAAATTATTACTCAGCCTATATCCGCTGGTCTCCCGACAGCAAAAAAGTCGCTTCCTGCAAGATTCGTCCGGTAGAAAAACGCTATGTATATTATGTGGAATCCTCCCCAAGCGATCAGCTTCAACCCAAACTCCACAAACAAGAGTATGCCAAACCGGGCGATGAACTTCCGTTTAAGATACCCTGCATATACGATGTGGAAACAGGACACAGTGTGATTCCATCGACAGATTTATTCTCTCAACAATATTACATTACGGCCCCCGAATGGAACAGTGACAGTCAAGCCATCACTTTCGAATACAATCAGCGCGGACATCAGGTCTACCGGGTATTGGAATTTTCTGCCGCAACAGGAAAGGTACGCCCGTTAATAGAAGAGACAAGCGACAAATACGTTAATTATTCCCGTCGTTTCCGACATGATTTACAAAATGGAAAACGAATGATATGGATGAGTGAACGTGACAACTGGAATCACCTGTATATGTATGACCGTACTACAGCCCAGCCTATTCGTCAGATAACCAAAGGCGAATGGTACGTACGTGATATCCTCCGGGTAGATGAAACCAACCAACTTATTTATTTCTCGGCAAATGGCGTACAAGCTAAAGAAGATCCCTACCTGATCCGTTATTATCGTATCGGCTTCGACGGTAAGAATCTCACTTGTCTCACTCCGGCAGAAGGAATGCATAATGCATGGTTCTCAAAAGATATGCAATATTTAGTTGATGTATATTCTATGGTAGACAAAGCTCCTGTAGCCGTACTCCGGGATGCCAAAAACGGAAAAGTCATCATGCCACTTGAAACGGCTGATATCAGTCGTCTGGAAGCTGAAGGCTGGAAAGCTCCCGAAGTATTCACCGCCAAAGGTCGTGACGGAAAAACGGATATGTGGGGAATCATCATTCGTCCCAGCAATTTTGATCCTGACAAAAAATACCCCGTTTTGGAGTATATCTATCAAGGACCGGGTAATCAATACGTACCCAAAACCTTTATTCCTTATAACTACTTTATGAGTGGTATTGCCGAACTCGGTTTTATTGTTGTCATGGTAGATGGGATGGGAACTTCTTTCCGTTCACGCACTTTCGAAAACGTATGTTACAAGAATCTGAAAGATGCCGGATTGCCCGATCATATTGCCTGGATAAAATCCGCTGCCCAAAAGTACCCTTATATGGACATAGATCGTGTCGGAATTTATGGTTGTTCCGCAGGTGGACAGGAATCAATGACAGCAGTACTGTTTCATCCCGAATTTTATAAAGCAGCATATTCTGCCTGTGGCTGCCATGACAATCGTATGGATAAGATATGGTGGAATGAACAATGGCTGGGTTATCCGGTTGGTGAACAATATAAAGAAGGATCGAATGTTGAGAATGCTCACTTGCTCAGTCGCCCGTTAATGCTGGTAGTAGGTGAAATGGATGATAACGTAGATCCGGCTTCTACCATGCAGGTAGCAAATGCGTTGATCAAAGCCAATAAAGATTTTGAGTTAGTGGTTATTCCCGGTGCTCACCACACTATGGGAGAAAGTTTCGGTGAACATAAACGCTACGACTTCTTCGTGCGCAATCTATTAAATACAACTCCGCCGAAATGGAATGAAATAAAATAGTGAATACTTTGTAGAACAGTATCCACTACTTTATTCATAATCCAGTCAGTTACTTTTTCTATGCTCCAGAATCGTATCCATATTTTCCAAAGCCCAGCCTACTAATCCTTCAATATGCGGAATCAAAGTTCCTCCTGTATCTGTTAGATAATACTCTACACGGGGAGGTACTTCCGCATATATTTTCCGTTCAATCAAACCGTCAGATTCGAGCGTACGAAGAGTAACAGTCAGCATCCGCTGTGAAATATCCTCTATCGTTTTATGAATATCGCTAAAACGCATCGTACCATTCGCATTCAAAGTTATCAGTACCAGCATCGACCATTTGTCTCCCAAGCGGCTTATGACATCTCTTACAGGGCAATTCCCTGTCGGGTGAAAGTTTTTCATCTTTTTAACGTTTTGTATTATACTGAGTTTCAACAATAGTTACTTCCATGTAACTACCTTATTCTAAGGTTCGTTCTTGTATTTTTCAATTAAGGTAGATACATTTGCATCACAAAAGTAATAAACTTACTAAAAATAACTATTGTTTCATTTAAATAATTATGATTATGGCAAAGAAAGTAGCAGTTTTAGCAGTGAATCCGGTAAATGGTTGTGGTTTATTCCAATACTTGGAAGCCTTTTTCGAAAATGGCATTTCCTATAAAGTATTTGCCGTATCGGATACGAAAGAGATCAAAACCAATTCAGGAATGGTCCTAATAGTAGATGATGTGATTGCTAATCTAAAAGGGCATGAAGACGAATTTGATGCACTTGTATTCTCCTGTGGAGATGCAGTACCTGTATTCCAGCAGTATGCAAACCAGCCATACAATGTGGACTTGATGGAAGTCATCAAGACTTTCGGAGAAAAAGGAAAGATGATGATCGGACACTGTGCCGGTGCAATGATGTTTGACTTTACAGGTATAACAAAAGGTAAAAAAGTCGCTGTCCATCCGCTGGCCAAACCTGCCATTCAAAACGGAATTGCCACGGATGAAAAATCTGAGATAGATGGCAACTTCTTTACTGCACAAGATGAGAATACGATCTGGACAATGTTGCCGAAAGTCATAGAAGCATTGAAATAATGCCGGAAAGTATAGAAAGGAATAAATCCACACACAAAAAGAATTGTTCATACAATTGAATAATAAACTCATTCTTTCCTTTAAAACCAACGGCCCGTTCCTCGGTGTGCAACGGGTCCTTCCTTTAAAACCAACGAGCCGTTGGTTTTAAAGGAAAAAACAGTCGCCCATACAACATTCATAATCAACAATTTACGCATTCTGCTTTTAACAAGCAAATATTGCAGCTTCATTCATTAATAAAAACAGACAACAATAGGCCAATTATTGATAAAAACAAGTGTATCCTTTTTCGTACACCTACATATTTTTGGTTTACACATCCGCATAAGGTCGGATTCGAAATTCCTTGAACAATACATCTACTTTATTATTTTTTAATTGGATGCCATCGTTTTTCAGATTGTTTTTAGTACTTTTGCCCGTATCAAATCAATAAATAATATATCGAACACAAACATCATACTCTCATGAATATGAAAAAATATGTGCTAGCATTTTTTCTATGTTTCATATCTATTACTCCTATTTTAGCACAAAGAGACCACATAGATATTTCAAACTATATTTTATGCATCAATTCCTATGCAGAATCTTCTCCTTGGAGTAACAGGATGATTTCAACCGTATCGGAGTACGTTCAAAAGAACCCAAAACTGGCATTATATGCGGAACATATGAATACTTTAATGATCGATAACGATACGATTTTAGGAGAATTCAAGAATATGATCTCTCAGAAATACGAGCATCATCGCCCACGGCTGCTAATATTATTGGGAAACCCTTCTCTATTACTACGTGATGAATATAGAGAGCTTTGGGGAGACATTCCTATTGTACTCTGTTCGGAAGAAAAGTTTATAGGTCCTAAAGACACCTACATCTACAAACAGCCAGTTACACAAGCGGAGCGTGTTCCGATCTCCCAACTTGCCGATCCCTACAATCTGGTACTTTTATATTCAAACCTTTATTTACGGGAAAATATCCAACTGATTTCTCACATAATCCCTGATATGAAGAAATTCATATTTATCGGTGACGAGCGAGAAATCAATCAGACCAATAATTTGGAAATACAGACAAAGTTAAAAGCCATAAATCCTAATATTGAATACCAGTACATCACGCCACAAAAAATGACAACGAACCAATTATTGGATTCATTGTATCATGTTGATCCGAATACAACCGGAATTTTATTTGCTTCCTGGTTCTACAAAACGACATTTGCAGGTAATACTTCATTAGTCACCAATGCTCACAAACTTATCGTAACAACTACAGCTCCAATTTTCACCCTTAATATGGCTGATATAACAGAAGAAAACGGTGGCATGATAGGTGGTTATACTTATGACCAAAAACACTATAACCAGCAATTAATTCATACCATTTCAGAAATACTTACAGGAAAGCCGGCTAGAGAAATTCCCTTTTATATGCCATCAGATGGCGCACCTATTATCAACTATACGATATTACTCCGTAAAGGATTCTCTCCTTCCATGTGTCCTCCAAACACACATTTTCTGAATAAACCGCTTGGATTCTGGAAACAGAACAAATATTTCATTATGGGTACCTTGTCTTTTATGATATTACTGGCAATCGTATTCTTTTATCGTATCCATAGCCTGAATAGCATCAAAAAAGCACAGCAAAAAGAAATTGACGCAATGACAAATTATAAGAATCTGGTTAATAACATGCCCATTCTCTATATGCAGGAAGAAGTGCTTGCTGATAAAAATGGCATTCCCGTAGAACTGATTTACCGCAATGTGAATGCGCATTTTGAGAAAAACTTTTTCCGCAAAGAAGAAGTTGTCGGGAAAAAAGCGAGTGAAATATTTCCGGAATCAATGCCGGACTTCCTGCACTTCACTCAAATAGCCTTATCAGAAAATAAAGTAATAACATTCCCCTACTATTTCAAAAAAATAGATACCTTCTACGATATAGTACTTAAAGCAAACCGGCAAAATAATATGATTGATGTATTTTGCCTGAACAGCACAGAGCTCCATAAGGCACAACAAAAGCTAAGCACTATCAACAACAAACTCGCCATGTCACTTGACGTAGCTAATATCGTGCCATGGAAATGGGATTTGCGAAGTAAAACAATTTTATGCGACATCAACAAACCGATAGAACTTAGCACACAAGGAAAAGACGTTGCCGAAGAACAACTGGCAGTACCCGACTATCACTATTTTTCCAAGATATTTAAGGAAGACCGGAAACGGGTAGAACAAGCTTATCAGAACTTAATAGACGGTCATTCGGAAAAAGTAAAAGAAGAATATCGCGTAGTCAGCACACAAAAAGGATTTCATAGGATAGAATGGGTGGAAGCCCAAGCAGCCGTTGAAACGCGGGACGGAAATGGCAACCCATTGACTCTTGTTGGCTCCTCACTCGTTATCACTGAACGAAAAAAAATGGAGATGGAACTGATTAATGCCAAAAACCGTGCCGAAGAGTCCAATCGGCTGAAGTCTGCTTTCCTTGCCAACATGAGTCATGAAATTCGTACTCCTCTAAATGCTATCGTCGGTTTCTCCGGTATATTGGCATCCACCGAAGAAGAAGAGGAAAAACAAGAATATGTCAGTATCATTGAAAACAATAATACGTTATTATTGCAGCTCATCAGTGATATCCTTGATTTATCAAAAATAGAAGCAGGAACATTGGACCTGCACTATTCCAATGTTGAAATCAATGATTTAATGAAAGACCTGGAAAACATGTGTCAACTGAAACTTAAGTCGGATGCTGTCAAACTGGAATTCGTAGCTCCTGAAGAACCATGTTTCGCACATATAGAAAAGAACAGGTTATCTCAGTTAATTATTAACCTGGTGACGAATGCCATAAAATTCACCATTCAAGGTAGTATCCGATTTGGATACAAACGTCAGAACAATGAATTATATTTCTATGTGGCTGATACAGGTTGCGGCATTCCTCAAGATAAGCAAAAAAGTATTTTTGGACGTTTCGTCAAATTAAATTCATTTGCACAAGGTACGGGTTTAGGACTCTCAATCTGCCAGACACTTGTCGAACACATGGGAGGTAAAATCGGGGTAGAATCAGAAGAAGGAAACGGCTCTACATTCTGGTTCACTTTGCCTTACAAGCAAGCAGAGACTGTTAAGAAGAGCCTTCCAAAGGACATACAACCTATTGCCATAGAAAAGGATAAGCTGGTAATTTTGATTGCTGAAGATAATGAAAGCAATTATAAGTTGTTCGAATCTATTCTAAAATATGATTATCATCTGCTTCATGCCTGGGATGGTCAGGAAGCTGTAAACATGTTCAAGGAGCATAATCCACAAATTATATTAATGGATATCAATATGCCTGTCCTGGATGGATATGAAGCAACCAAAGAAATCCGCAAGTACTCTGCCAAAGTACCGATTATCGCCATTACGGCTTTTGCATATGCTTCAGACGAGCAACGGGTGATGGAAAGTGGTTTTGACGGGTATATGCCGAAACCTATCAATGCCCGTCAGTTGAAGGCGCAACTGACAGATATCATGCAAAAACGTATTGTATTGCTATGACTTATGTGTTTCCTTACTATCTTTGCAGTTCGAATATATACCACAATATCAATTTATGACTGAAGAAAAAATACATAAAGAACGTCATGGCAGCTGGTGGGCATTGAGTCCGTTACTCGTCTTTCTCTGCCTTTATCTGGTAACTTCCATTCTTGTTAATGACTTTTATAAAGTACCCATCACTGTGGCTTTCCTCGTGTCTTCCTGTTACGCAATTGCCATTACGCGAGGATTGAAGCTCGACCAGCGTATCTACCAGTTCTCCGTAGGAGCCGCCAACAAGAATATCCTTCTGATGATATGGATATTCATCCTTGCCGGAGCTTTCGCACAAAGCGCCAAGCAGATGGGAGCTATTGATGCAACCGTCAATCTGACACTGCATATCCTCCCTGATAATCTGCTATTGGCCGGGATATTCATTGCCGCCTGTTTTATATCATTATCCATCGGAACCAGCGTAGGGACAATTGTAGCCCTTACTCCCGTTGCTGTCGGCCTGGCCGAAAAGACAGAAATCGCCCTTCCGTTTATGGTAGCAGTCGTTGTCGGAGGTTCTTTCTTTGGAGATAACCTGTCGTTTATATCCGATACGACCATTGCCTCAACCAAAACTCAGGAATGCGTGATGCGTGATAAGTTTCGGGTAAATTCTATGATTGTGGTTCCGGCAGCGATTATCGTACTGGGAATCTACATTTTTCAAGGACTATCCATCACTGCGCCCGCACAAGTACAGACTATTGAATGGATAAAAGTCATACCTTATATAATAGTACTGGGAACAGCCATTGCCGGAATGAACGTGATGTTGGTATTAATAATTGGTATCCTGACCAGCGGTATCATCGGCATAGCTACCGGAAGTTTTGGCGTATTCGATTGGTTTGGGGCAATGGGTACGGGTATCACAGGCATGGGTGAATTGATCATTATCACATTACTGGCAGGCGGTATGCTCGAAACAATCCGTTATAACGGAGGTATCAATTTCATCATCAAAAAACTGACCCGTCATGTCAACAGCAAGCGTGGTGCGGAACTGAGCATCGCCGCTCTGGTAAGTATCGCCAACCTATGCACTGCCAACAATACGATTGCCATCATCACCACAGGACCTATTGCAAAGGATATTGCAAAGAGATTCCATCTCGACCGGAGAAAAACAGCCAGTATTCTGGATACATTCTCCTGTCTGATACAAGGCATCATACCCTATGGAGCACAAATGCTGATTGCTGCAGGGTTAGCCAACATCTCTCCTATCAGTATCATCGGCAATCTCTATTATCCGTTTACGATGGGGATCTGTGCCCTGCTCGCTATCCTGTTCCGATATCCGAGGAGGTATTCATAAGAAAAAGAAAGGAAATATTTGTCAATCAAAAGAAAAGCTGTATCTTTGCGCCCGCTATTACGAGTTAGTAGCATAATTCAAATCATTAATTAAAAACAATTATTAAAAATGGCAACTAGAATCAGATTGCAAAGACACGGACGTAAAAGTTACGCGTTTTATTCAATTGTAATTGCAGACAGCAGAGCACCACGTGATGGTAAATTTATTGAGAAGATTGGTACTTACAACCCGAACACCAATCCTGCTACAGTAGATTTGAATTTCGACGCTGCATTGGCATGGGTACTGAAAGGTGCACAACCAAGTGACACTGTACGTAATATCCTTTCTCGTGAAGGTGTTTACATGAAGAAACATCTTCTTGGCGGTGTTGCAAAAGGCGCATTCGGAGAAGCAGAAGCAGAAGCTAAATTCGAAGCTTGGAAGAACAACAAACAGTCAGGTCTGGCTGCTTTGAAAGCTAAACAAGACGAAGAAAAGAAAGCTGAAGCTAAAGCACGTCTGGAAGCAGAAAAGAAGATCAACGAAGTGAAAGCAAAAGCACTCGCTGAAAAGAAAGCTGCTGAAGCTGCTGAAAAAGCTGCTGCTGAAGCACCTGCAGAAGAAGCAACTGAAGCTCCGGCTGAAGAAGCTGCTGCAACAGAAGCTGCTGCTGAATAAATTTCGGCAGGTTCCTAACAAGACATTTGGAAAAAGCTATAAATCCTCTTCGGTTCGCCGAAGGGGATTTTTTTATTTCCTGCTATAGAACATATTAAAATAGTTCTCTACTTCTGAATAAATTTCTTTTCTTTGCAACAGCATAGCTCAGCACAGTCATTTATCTTATAACAGTATGAGACGAACTGATAAAAAGAAAACATTCGGTCAACAGTCCAGCAAGGTTACGCAATTAGCGGATACATTAAGCCAGGCGATTTCCATGAAAAAATTTCGTGAAGGAGATTCTTTGCCTTCCATCAATCAGTTAAGTGCAGAATATGGAGTATCACGCGATACCGTTTTCAAGGCCTTTCTTGATTTGCGCGAACGGGGACTGATCGATTCCACTCCGGGAAAAGGATATTATGTAACCAGTCAGGTGACCAATGTCCTGCTCCTGCTCGACCAGTACACTCCTTTTAAAGAAGCCCTTTACAATAGTTTCGTCAAACATCTGCCTATTAATTACAAAGTAGACTTGCTGTTTCATCAATATAATGAACGGCTTTTCAATACCATTATCCGCGAATCTGTCGGAAAATATAATAAATACATAGTGATGAATTTCGATAATGAGAAATTCAGTATGGTTCTCAATAAGATTCATCCAACAAAATTATTGCTTCTTGACTTCGGTAAATTCGAGAAAGAAAAGTATTCTTATATCTGTCAGGATTTTGATGAAGCTTTCTATCAGGCATTACTCATGCTGAAGGAGAAACTACGGCACTACCCACAACTTGTTCTGTTATTCTCTAAAAATCTGAAGCATCCCCAAAGCAGTAAAGAGTATTTTACCCGTTTTTGTGAGGAACAAGGATTTTTATACGAAATTCAGGAAGATATCGAGAATCTGACCGTACGCAAAGGAGTAGTCTACATAGCCATCAAGCAACAAGATGTAGTGAAGGTTGTGAAACAAGGAAGACTGGAAGGACTAAAATGCGGAAGAGATTTCGGTCTGTTGGCATACAATGATATTCCTTCCTACGAAGTGATCGACGAAGGAATTACTTCATTGAGTATTGATTGGGAGATGATGGGAAATGAAGCGGCAAACTTTGTCCTGAATAATGTCCCGATACAAAAGTACCTGCCTACTGAAGTAAGACTCCGAAAGTCCCTGTAATTTTTTTGCCGTATTGACAGCACAGTTCAGCACAGAATTCAATCACCAAATAAAAATTTAGAAACCATGAAAAAGTATCCGAAAATCGGGATTCGTCCCACTATCGACGGTCGCCAGGGCGGCGTTCGTGAAAGCCTTGAAGAAAAGACAATGAATCTTGCCAAAGCAGTAGCCGAGTTAATCAGCAGCAACCTGAAGAACGGTGACGGAAGTCCTGTAGAATGTGTTATTGCAGACAATACTATCGGACGTGTAGCCGAAAGCGCTGCTTGCGCAGAGAAATTCGAAAGAGAAGGCGTTGGGTCCACTATCACTGTTACCTCCTGCTGGTGCTATGGTGCGGAGACAATGGATATGAATCCTCATTACCCGAAAGCTGTCTGGGGCTTCAACGGAACCGAGCGTCCGGGAGCAGTATACCTTGCAGCCGTATTGGCAGGTCATGCACAAAAAGGACTCCCTGCATTCGGTATCTACGGACGCGACGTACAAGACCTTGACGATAATACAATTCCTGAAGACGTAGCGGAAAAAATTCTTCGTTTTGCACGTGCCGCACAGGCAGTAGCAACGATGAGAGGCAAATCTTATTTGTCAATGGGTAGTGTATCAATGGGTATCGCCGGCTCTATTGTCAACCCCGACTTCTTCCAGGAATATCTGGGAATGCGCAATGAGTCAATTGACCTGACGGAAATCATCCGCCGCATGGAAGAAGGTATCTATGACCACGAAGAATATGCCAAAGCAATGGCATGGACTGAAAAATACTGCAAAGTAAATGAAGGAGAAGACTTCAAGAACCGCCCGGAGAAACGCAAAAAGCGCGAACAAAAAGATGCTGACTGGGAATTTGTCGTGAAGATGATGATCATCATGCGTGACCTGATGACCGGAAACCCGAAACTGAAAGAAATGGGATTCAAGGAAGAAGCTTTGGGACACAATGCTATCGCTGCCGGCTTCCAGGGACAACGCCAATGGACAGACTTTTATCCTAACGGTGACTATCCGGAAGCATTGCTCAACACTTCTTTCGACTGGAACGGTATTCGTGAAGCATTCGTAGTGGCTACCGAAAACGATGCTTGTAACGGTGTAGCAATGCTGTTCGGACACTTGCTGACCAATCGTGCACAAATATTCTCTGATGTACGTACGTATTGGAGCCCTGAAGCCGTGAAACGTGTAACCGGTAAAGAACTGACCGGCTTGGCAGCCAACGGTATCATCCACCTGATCAACTCCGGTGCAACAACACTCGACGGTTCCGGCCAGTCATTAGACGCAGAAGGAAATCCTGTCATGAAAGAACCATGGAATCTGACTGATGCAGACGTAGAAAACTGCCTCAAAGCAACGACCTGGTATCCGGCAGACCGCGATTACTTCCGTGGCGGCGGCTTCTCGTCCAACTTTCTTTCAAAAGGTGGAATGCCTGTTACTATGATGCGTCTGAACCTGATCAAAGGCTTGGGCCCTGTCCTGCAAATCGCAGAAGGATGGACCGTTGAGATTGATCCGGAAATCCATCAGAAACTGAATATGCGTACCGACCCGACATGGCCGACTACGTGGTTCGTTCCTCGTCTGTGTGATAAATCCGCTTTCAAGGATGTATATTCTGTGATGAACAACTGGGGCGCTAACCACGGAGCCATCAGCTACGGTCACATCGGACAAGACCTGATTACGCTTGCCTCTATGCTTCGTATCCCTGTTTGCATGCACAATGTAGATGAAAACGAAATTTTCCGTCCGGCTGCATGGAACGCATTCGGTATGGACAAAGAAGGAGCAGATTACAGAGCTTGTACAACTTACGGTCCTATCTATAAATAAACAAGAATCTTTCGTCCTATTTGATTTAATAATTTAACTTTGCCGTATCATAGTGGAAGCAGTCTTCAAACACAAGCTTCCACTATATGACGGCTTAAATAAAAACACTATGATAACTGACGAACACATCGAACTGTTTCTGGCACAGGCACACCGCTACGGAGACGCAAAATTAATGCTTTGCAGCAGCGGTAATCTTTCCTGGAGAATCGGAGAAGAAGCACTGATTTCGGGTACAGGTTCATGGGTCCCTACCCTTGCCAAAGAAAAAGTTTCTATCTGTAATATAGCCAGCGGTACACCGACGAATGGCGTAAAACCATCTATGGAAAGCACATTCCATCTTGGCGTTCTCCGCGAACGGCCGGATGTAAATGTAGTACTCCATTTCCAGTCGGAATATGCCACTGCCATCTCTTGCATGAAAAACAAACCGACAAATTTCAACGTAACGGCAGAAATACCTTGTCATGTCGGGTCGGAAATTCCCGTAATTCCTTACTATCGGCCGGGATCTCCCGAATTGGCCAAAGCGGTAGTAGAAGCAATGCTGAAGCATAATTCCGTCTTACTGACCAATCACGGACAAGTAGTATGCGGAAAAGACTTCGACCAAGTTTACGAACGGGCTACCTTCTTCGAAATGGCTTGCCGCATCATTGTTCAGTCCGGCGGCGATTACTCCGTACTGACACCGGAAGAAATAGAAGACCTGGAAATATACGTATTAGGAAAGAAAACCAAATAAGTATCCGGGAATACCATGAAAGATACCACAAGAAACACATATTTGGCAGTAGACTTTGGAGGAGGAAGCGGTCGGGTCATCGCCGGCTCCCTTCTCCAGGGAAAGCTGGAATTAGAAGAAATACACCGCTTTACCAACCGGCAGGTTAAACTCGGGAATCATGTTTACTGGGACTTTCCCGCCCTGTTCGAAGATATGAAAACCGGACTGAAACTTGCTGCACAAAAGGGATATCATGTCAAAGGAATCGGCATAGATACCTGGGGAGTAGACTTCGGCCTGATTGACAAAAAAGGAAATCTACTGGGCAACCCCGTCTGCTATCGGGATGCCCGAACAGACGGAATGCCGGACAAGGTATTTCAAATACTGGATGCACAAAAGCATTACGCCTGCACAGGCATACAAGTAATGCCTATCAATACGCTGTTTCAGCTTTACAGCATGCAACAGAATCAGGACGTACTGCTAGAAGTTGCACAGCGACTTCTCTTTATGCCCGACCTCTTCAGCTATTACCTGACGGGAGTAGCCAATAATGAATATTGCATAGCTTCCACCTCCGAACTGCTCGATGCACGCCAACGAAACTGGTCGATGGATACCATCCGTGCTTTGGGACTCCCCGAACACTTATTCGGAGAAATTATTCTGCCGGGAACTGTCAGAGGAACACTTAAAGAAGAGATAGGCCGTGAAACAGGATTAGGTCCTGTCGACATTATTGCTGTCGGCTCGCATGACACAGCCAGTGCCGTTGCTGCCGTTCCGGCAACCAAAGGTCAAGTAGCCTTTCTCAGTTCCGGCACCTGGTCATTGTTGGGAGTCGAAGTGGATGAACCCATATTGACGGAAGAAGCGAGACTGGCTCAATTTACCAATGAAGGAGGCGTAGGCGGTCACATCCGATTCTTGCAAAACATTACCGGACTGTGGATTCTGCAACGCTTGATGAGCGAATGGAAGCTACGTGGCGAAGAACAAAGTTATGATACGATTCTTCCGCAAGCTGCGGACGCAGAAATTGACACGATTATTCCTGTGGACGATGCAGAGTTCATGAACCCCGAAAATATGGAAACAGCCCTTCTGAACTACTGCCGGAATCATTCACTTAAAGTTCCCGGAAACAAGGCAGAAATGGTCAAATGCGTACTACAGTCACTGGCCTTCAAATATCGCGAGGCGGTAGCACAGCTCAATCGTTGTCTCCCCTCTCCGATTCACCGGCTAAACATTATCGGAGGAGGCTCACAAAATAAACTGCTCAACCAACTTACTGCCAACGCACTCGGCATCCCTGTTTATGCCGGACCGGTAGAAGCCACAGCAATGGGGAATATCCTGACTCAGGCAATGGCGAAAGGAGAAATATCCAGCCTCCGGGAAATCAGAGAAGTAGTAAGCCACAGTGTTACACCACAAGTATATTACCCTGAAAAATAAGAAAGATATGGAAACACCTCAAACTGGCTATCAAGTAAAAACCTACAACGTCCCTGTCAAGCGATATTGCCAGACTCTTGATCTACGGGATTCACCGGAGTTAATAGCTGAGTATCGGAAAAGACACAGTCAGGCAGAAGTATGGCCCGAAATCCTTGCAGGAATCCGTGAAGTAGGTATCCTTGAGATGGAAATCTACATTCTCGGTACCCGTCTGTTCATGATCGTCGAAACACCCGTCGACTTTGACTGGGACACAGCCATGGCACGTCTGAACACTCTCCCCCGGCAACAAGAATGGGAAGAATACATGTCCATCCTCCAGCAAGCCGCTCCGGGAATGAGTTCCGCTGAGAAATGGATCCCCATGGAGAGAATGTTCCATTTATATAATACCTAAAATAACAAGAAATTACCATGAAACACACTAAGCAGTCTATTATCTCAAAGGATGGCGTCAGCTATCTTATTCCATTCATACTTATTACCTCCTGCTTTGCACTGTGGGGATTTGCGAACGATATTACCAACCCGATGGTAAAGGCATTCTCCAAAATTTTCCGGATGAGCGCTACCGACGGGGCACTGGTTCAGGTAGCCTTCTACGGTGGATATTTTGCCATGGCTTTCCCTGCCGCCATGTTCATCCGCAAATTCTCCTATAAAGCCGGAGTATTGTTAGGACTCGGCCTGTATGCTTTCGGAGCCTTCTTATTCTTTCCCGCCAAGATGACAGGAGAGTATTACCCGTTTCTGATCGCTTACTTTATTCTGACCTGTGGACTCTCCTTCCTGGAAACCAGTTGCAACCCCTATATACTTTCTATGGGAACGGAAGAGACAGCTACAAGACGTCTGAACCTTGCCCAGTCTTTCAATCCGATGGGATCGCTGCTCGGAATGTACGTAGCGATGCAATTTATTCAGGCTAAACTGCACCCGATGGGCACTGATGAACGCGCTTTACTGAACGACAGTGAGTTTCAGGCCATCAAGGAAAGCGATCTTGCCGTGCTGATAGCTCCTTATCTCATTATCGGACTCGTTATTCTGGCGATGCTGCTTCTGATACGATTTGTAAAAATGCCCAAGAATGGAGATCAGAATCACAAAATAGATTTCTTTCCTACGCTAAAACGTATTTTCACCCAGACACGCTATCGGGAAGGTGTAATTGCACAATTCTTCTATGTGGGTGTTCAGATTATGTGCTGGACCTTTATCATTCAGTATGGTACACGCCTGTTTATGTCGCCGGAATATGGCATGGATGAAAAAAGTGCGGAAGTACTGTCCCAGCAATACAACATCGTAGCGATGGTTATTTTCTGTATCAGCCGCTTTATCTGTACTTTCATTCTGCGCTATCTCAATGCAGGAAAGTTGCTCATGATCCTTGCCATCTTCGGAGGCATTTTCACATTAGGAACGATCTTCCTTCAGAATATCTTCGGACTATATTGTCTGGTAGCGGTTTCTGCCTGTATGTCTTTGATGTTCCCTACCATTTACGGAATTGCACTGAAAGGTATGGGAGACGATGCCAAGTTCGGAGCAGCCGGTCTGATTATGGCCATTTTGGGAGGTTCCATACTTCCTCCCTTGCAAGCAAGTATTATTGACATGAAAGAGATAGCTTCCATGCCTGCTGTCAATGTATCATTCATTTTGCCGTTCATTTGCTTCCTGGTAATCATCGGTTATGGCTACCGTACAGTAAAAAGAAACTGGTAAAAACTAACTTTAAGATAGTAACACTATCCTGTTGCGATAGTGTCAGCATCCCACTCATATAGTGACACTATCCGGACCGGATGGTGTCACTATCTTTTTTCTTTTTTATAAACTATTCCTTTTTTCTTCGTATCTTAATTTAATTTGTTTACATTTGTCTTTCGATTTCAATAATCTGTTAACCCGATGACCCCAAACCAAGACGAAAGACTTTTAGCGCAACAATTCGAAACAATATTCACGAAATATTATTCGGTAGTGAAATATTTCGCCCTAATGCTGCTTAAATCCGAAGAAGACGCAAAGGATATTACCCAAGATGTTTTCACAAAACTATGGACTAAGCCTGAATTATGGACGGAAGTTCCTAATCCGACTCCTTATATCTATACCCTTACTAAAAGTACAACTCTCAATTTTATCAAACACAAAAAAGTAGAATTGGCTTATCAGGAGAAAATTATAGAAAAGTCTCTCATCGACGAACTTTTCCAATCAGAAGATACACTCAATCCCATCTATTATAAAGAGGCTCAACTAATCATCAAATTAGTTCTCGAACGCCTTCCGGAGCAACGCAGAATGATTTTCGAAATGAGTCGTTTCAAGCATATGAGCAATCTTGAGATAGCCGAGAAACTAAATATTTCGAAACGAACAGTGGAACATCACATCTACTTAACTCTGCTTGAAATGAAAAAAATCATCTTTTTTGCATTTTTTTTGCTGTTCCCTTAAGTAAGCTGCCTTAGTTAATTGAAGTATTAATATAACAGTTATAACATTAATACCTCAATATGAAGAATTACTTTCAGAAAATAATAACATTATTCACCGGAAACGACTATCCGGAATCAACCCAGCAAGATTTCTACAAGTGGCTGGTAGATGAAGAGCATACTTCCGAAAAAGACGAAGCATTACAAAAATTATGGAATGAGGCTCATAAACAGAGAACTGCAACCGACATGCAGGAGGCTTATGAACTTTTGAAAAAGAATGCCGGAATACCTCCCATACAACGAAAAAGAACAATCCGACCGATTCATATATGGCAGGCTGCCGCTGCGGTTTTCTTTTTAGTAGCGGCTTCTTCTGTTTACCTTTCTACCATCGGCAAAGAAATACAAGAAACTCTTATTCAGCAATACATTCCAACTGCTGAAATAAGGACTCTCACTTTACCCGATGGAACTCAGGTACAGCTGAACTCACAAAGTACACTTTTATATCCACAAAACTTTACCGGGAAAGATCGTAGTGTCTTTTTGATCGGTGAAGCTAACTTTAAAGTTAAACCGGATAAGAAACATCCGTTCATCGTCAAGTCCAATGATTTTCAGGTGACGGCGTTGGGTACGGAGTTCAACATTTCGGCTTATCCGGAAAATTCGGTGTTGGCAGCCACATTGATTTCAGGAAGCGTATTGGTAGAATACAATGATTTAAAATCGCAGGTGATTCTAAAACCGAATGAGCAGCTGGCTTATAACAAAAATACTCATTACCATAGCCTGGACCATCCGGATATGAAAGAAGTTACCGCCTGGCAACGTGGAGAACTTGTGTTCAGAGAAATGTCCGTCAAAGATATCATCACAATCCTTGAACGTAAATATCCTTATACATTCGAGTATCAGCTCAAAACGCTGAAAGACGACAGATATAGTTTCCGGTTTAAAGACCAGGCACCACTATCTGAGGTTATGGATGTGATAGTAAATGTGGTAGGCCAAATGAACTATAAGATAAAAGGAGACCGCTGCTACTTAATCCCAAAGTAATGGGTATCATCCCAAAAGAAAAACAGTAAAAAAACAACAATATAATAACCTTTTTAACCACTAAAGATTCATGCAAAAAAGTATCCGGAACGGAGCCCTAACTCTATCCCGGATATGAAATCAAGATTCTCAATATTAGAGTTTTACTCTATTCAATTACCGTGAAATAATTTAGTTAATAACCTAATACTAAGAAAATGCTACAAATTTATGAATTTATAGTAGATCAAACCGCAAAGGAAAGAAGTTTTTTACTTTTTTTCTGTTTGTTGATGATGCAAACACCCTCCTTTGCACAAAATAGTGCCAAGATCACGATTCAGAAGAAAAATATATCTGTTATCGAGGCACTTAAGGAAATAGAAAAACAATCCGATTATTCTGTCGGATACAATGATTCGCAACTGAAAAACAAGCCTGTTTTAAATCTTGACCTAAAAGCAGCGACACTTGAATATGCCCTTTCGCAAATCCTTCGGGGAAGTGGATTTACTTATCAGTTCAAAGATAAGTATATCATGATTATTCCCGACAAGAAACTTAAAGAAACTCCTACAAAAAAAGTAAGTGGAATAGTAATCGATGAAAATAATGAGCCACTGATCGGAGTGAATATTAAAGTAGAAGGAAGCTCTGAAGGTGCAATCACCGACATTGATGGTAATTTCAATATAATGGCTCCTCAAGGCAGCACATTAAGCTTCACTTACGTGGGATATACACCTCAAACTGTAAAAATAACAGATAAGAATATCTACGAAATAAGATTGGCAAGTGATACTAAACAGCTGAACGAAGTGGTAGTCACCGCTTTAGGTATCAAACGCGAACAAAAAGCGTTAAGTTACAATGTACAACAAGTCAAGAGCGATCAATTGACTACAATCAAAGACGCTAACTTTGTGAACAGCTTGAGTGGTAAGGTAGCGGGTGTCATTATCAATAGCAGTTCTTCCGGTGTCGGCGGTGCCAGCAAAGTAGTGATGCGCGGTACAAAATCCATCGAAAAGAGTAATAATGCACTTTATGTAATCGACGGTATACCTATGTATAACTTCGGAGGTGGTGGCAGCACAGAATTTGGTTCAAAAGGAGAGACGGAAAGCATTGCCGACCTCAATCCGGATGACATCGAAAGTCTGTCCGTTCTTACGGGAGCAGCCGCAGCCGCCCTTTATGGCAGCAATGCTGCGAATGGCGCTATTATTGTCACTACAAAAAAAGGGAAAATAGGGAAATTACAGGCCAGTGTTTCTACCGGCATCGACTGGTTGAAACCATTCGTAATGCCCGAATTTCAAAACCGTTACGGGACAGGAAGTAACGGTAAATCTGACGGTTCCACCGTATGGAGCTGGGGACCGAAAATGGGAAACAGTCCTGGCTACACCCCCAACGACTTTCTAAAAACAGGAGCTGTTTACAACAATTCAGTCACTTTATCCACCGGTACGGAAAAGAACCAGACTTTCTTCTCTGCCGCTGCGCTGAACTCCGACGGAATGATTCCCAACAATAGGTATAACAGATATAATTTTACTTTCCGCAACACTACAAGTTTCCTCAATGACAAGATGAAGCTAGACGTAGGAGCCAGCTACATCCTGCAAAACGACCGTAATATGACTAATCAGGGACAGTATTCCAATCCTTTAGTTCCTGCTTACCTTTACCCGCGTGGTGATAATTTCTCTACAGTCAAGGTCTTTGAACGCTACAACGAAGCTCGCAAAATCAACGAACAGTTCTGGCCATCGGGCGAAGGTGATCTCCGCATGCAGAATCCTTATTGGATAGCCTATCGTAATCTACGTGAAAACAGTAAAAAACGTTATATGCTCTCTGCCGGATTAACTTACGACGTGCTCGACTGGTTGAGTTTATCAGGACGCATCCGCATAGATAATTCAAACAACACGTATGAACAAAAATACTATGCAAGTACCATCACTACACTTACCGAAGGTAGCGAACAAGGATACTACGGCATAGAAAAGAGTGGAAACAGCCAGACGTACGCTGACTTTCTTGTAAATATTAACAAGAGAGTGGGCGACTTCACTATCGTAGCCAATATTGGTACATCATTAAGCGACAACAGCTATGATATGCTAGGCTACAACGGTCCGATACAGGAAAAAGGAATACCTAATGTATTCAACGTATTCGACCTTGATAACACAAAGAAACGCGCCACACAAGAAGGATGGGAAGAAATGACCCAATCCATATTTGCAAGTGCGGAAGTGGGATGGAAAAGTATGCTCTATCTTACTTTAACAGGACGTAACGACTGGGCTTCACAATTACTGGGTTCGTCACAAACCTCTTTCTTCTATCCCTCCGTCGGACTTTCCGGCGTGATCAGCGAAATGGTCAAACTCCCCGAATGGATTGATTATTTGAAAGTGCGTGGATCATTCAGTTCTGTAGGTATGCCCTACCCCCGATTCCTGACTATCCCAACTTATAAATATGATACCACTATATTAGGATGGCTGCCAAAAACGCATTATCCTATCGGTAAGCTTTATCCGGAACGTACGGATTCATGGGAAGTCGGCTTAGACGCCACTTTCTTCAAAGACCTTCGCCTAAGTGCTTCATTCTACTATGCCAATACTTATAACCAAACCTTCGACCCCAAAATATCCGCCTCTTTCGGGTATTCTAAATTCTACGTACAGACAGGTTATGTACGTAATATGGGTATGGAAGGAATGTTAAGTTATGGACACCGCTGGAATGAATTTGGCTGGAATAGCAACTTTACTTTCTCATGGAATAAAAACAAGATCATAGAACTGGTAAAAGATTTTCACCATCCCGAAACTGGTAAAATCCTCAATATACCCGAACTTGAGATGAACGGTCTGGGCTATTCACGTTTCATCTTGAAAGAAGGCGGAACTTTGGGCGATCTCTACTCTAAAGCTGACCTTGTACGTAATGACAAAGGTTATATTGAGATGGACGCCAATGGTGCTTTGGCCAAAGATGCCAACGTAGAACCGATCAAATTGGGAAGCGTGTTACCTAAAGCCAACTTTGCTTTCAGTAATGAGTTCACATACAAAGGTGTTTCTGCCGGCTTCTTGCTTTCCTGCCGGTTGGGAGGTATCGTTTATTCTGCTACGCAAGCAGCTCTCGACCAATACGGAGTATCTGAAGCCAGTGCAAAAGCCCGCGACGCAGGCGGTGTAGTTATCAACGGACGCACTATGATCAATGCCCAGCAATGGTACGAAACAATTGGCAGTTCCAGCGGACTCCCGCAATACTATACTTACAGCGCGACTAATATTCGCCTGCAAGAAGCACATATCGGATATACTATTCCCCGCCGTTGGTTGAAAAACATATGTGATATCAACGTGTCTTTGGTAGGGCGTAATCTCTGGATGATTTATTGCAAAGCACCTTTCGATCCCGAATCAGTCGCTACTACCAGCAACTATTATCAAGGGATAGATTACTTCATGATGCCGAGCACCCGCAACATCGGGTTTAATGTTAAGTTTAACTTCTAAAACCATGAAATTTATGAAAAACCTGCGATATATGCTGATAGCAGTATATTCAGCCTTCCTGCTTCTGCCTTTGGGAAGTTGCATGGATACGGACATGAACCGTAATAAATACGAAGTGGACAGCGAAGAAATCGGCCGTGAAAACTACGACCTCGGCTCCACTATCAGAGGCCTGCAAGGCTTAGTAATACCTGCACAAGAGCATCTTTACCAATTCATGGAAGCCATGTGTGGTGGTTCTTATGCAGGATATTTCGGTGAAACACGTACCGGATGGCTGGAGAAATACTCTACCTATAATCCTAAAACCGACTGGTTGAAGGCACCATTTACAGATGTTATATCAGAAACATATCCTAAATATTATGCAGTCTTACAACATGAAGATGCCCCTGTAGCCCTTGCATTAGCCAAACTGCTACGAGTAACTATCATGCAACGCGTAACGGACATTTACGGCCCTATCCCCTATAGCAAAGTGTTAGTATCCGGAGAAGGTTCTGAAAGCGACGGACTGAATGCGGCTTACGATTCACAGAAAGATGTCTACATGCGTATGTTTCAAGAACTTGAAGAAGCCGATCAGGCACTTGAAGACAACATGACAGAAGGCAATAGCGGATTTGAAAAGCTGGATGATGTCTACTACGGAAAACTGCAGCAATGGCGACTTTTTCTCCATTCACTACAACTACGCATGGCTATGCGCCTATGCTACACCGATATGGCTACCGAAGCTCAAAGCATTGCCGAGAAAGCCGTAGCGGCAGGAGTGATCGAAAAGAACGACGACAATGCCTTATTCCATGTAGCAGAAAATCGTTCCGCACTCTGCTTCAACGATTGGAAAGACTATCGTATAGGAGCCGATATTATCTGTTACATGAATGGTTATGCAGACCCACGTCGGGATAAATATTTTACCAAGGTGAAGAATAACGATCAGGAAGGTTATTACGGCATGCGTATCGGCATAAATTCACCATTTTCTGATGACGACATGATAACATCGTACTCCAATCGTTTGATGACCGCCAGCGATCCTTATGTATGGATGACTGCCTCCGAAGTAGCATTCCTGCGAGCTGAAGGAGCATTACGCAAATGGAATATGGGCGGTGAAGCCAAAGATTTCTACGAAACAGGGGTTAAGCTTTCTTTCGAAGAACATGGAGCCAGCGGAGCGAAAGACTACCTGAATTCAATAGCTTCTCCAAGTGGCTATACTGATCCGCTAGGTTCGTATAGCACAGGTAGCCCCGCCAACATTACAGTAAAATGGAATGAAATGGGAGAACAGGCATTCGAAGAGAATCTGGAACGTATCATTACCCAAAAGTGGATTGCACTTTTCCCCAACGGCATTGAATCATGGAGTGAACACAGGCGTACCGGATATCCCAAATTATTGCCTGTTGTCGTGAACAAAGGCCGCAATGTCAGTACCGAAGCCGGCATGCGCCGACTCATGTATCCCAACGAAGAATACACCCAGAATTCTTTCCACCTTAACAATGCCATTAATGTATTGATAAAGGAAAGTAGTAATAATCAGGGAGGAGATACCGGTGGCACTCATGTGTGGTGGGATCGTAAAGCAAACAAGTAAGAATCTTTAAAAACTAAGATAATATGAAAAATAAAAACCTTATATTCAGTTTCCTAACTGTCGTTACTCTCACGATTGGTGCAGGCTGTCTGTGGACATCGTGTGACGATTGGACCGAAACGGAACAGGTGGATTACGGAGTAACTACCCCCGATGGTCAGAACCCTGAACTATATGCCCGCTACACACAAGCTGTTCGCAACTATAAAAGTCGCAAACACTATGCCGTATGTGTACGCTTCGACAATGGACATAGCGGAGACGGAGAAAAAGACTTTCTTCGTTCGATGCCGGATAGCATTGATGCCGTCATTCTGGAAAATGCGGCAACACTTAATTCAGCCGATCTGGAAGACATTCCTGTATTGCAGACTAATTTTGCAACAAAGGTTCTTTTTAGTTTCAATCTGACCAGTATCAAAGAAAACGCAGAAAGTTCGGGACAAGAAATCAAAACACTTCTGGCTCCCGCTTTAGAGCAAATGGTATCCGCCATTAACGACAATGGGCTTGACGGAGCCTCAATCTCCTACACCGGTGACATCGGACTTGGTAATAACGCAACAGTCAATGCAAGTATAGCCGAGATGCGTCAGTTACTGCTTGACAAAATTACACCGTTAGCAAAAAATGGAAAAATCTTTTTTCTGGAAAGTAATCCACTTTTTATTCCCGAAGCGAACCGGGATGTATTCACCCGCTACGTACTCAATACTACGTCCTCTAAAAATGCCAGCCAGTTACGTCTTCTGATTAATGAAGCTATCTATTATGCAGGTATTCCCTCGGACAAGCTGCTCATTACCGGCGATCCGGAGCTAATGACTACGGACAATAATGACGGGCTTGTCTCACAAGTGCCTTTTTTCGCCATACAGGTAATAGACTGCGGGCCTATCGGCGGCTTAATGATACAGAATGTCGCTGCAGATTATTCGCATGCTAACATCACCTATAAGGAGACACGTGGTGCCATACAGACTTTAAACCCTTCACCTTCAAAATAAACACAGGAGGAATCTAAGATGAAAAAGCAAAAAATACAATTCGCAATTTTCATGTTGTTACTTGCTGTCACTGCTTGCGACAATGCCGATTATAGTAAAAGCGCCCCCTTCGACAACGGTGTCTATTTAAGTGTAGCCGAAAGCAAAACATCGGAGACTATGACATTCAACAAAACGATTATTCAGCGCGAAAAGAGCTTCACAGCCCGGCTGGCATATCCTGCCGGTACTGATGTTACAGTCAACGTAACAGTTGACCCTTCACAAGTAGAAGCCTACAACTCACGAAACAATACCAGCTATGATATATTGCCGACCAAACATTACCGATTGGAGAGCAACGAAATGACAATACGCGCAGGCAAAATCAATTCTGCTCCGTTACATATTTATTTCGAAAACCTGACAGAATTGGAGATTGATAAAGCATATCTCTGCCCAGTGTCTCTTAACTCCGCACAAGGTGTAGGCCTATTGGATGGCTCAACCACCTACTGGTATATAGTGAAACGCTCCAGCGCCATCACTACCGCTGTTGACTTACGCTATTGCTACGTCGAAGTTCCCGGATTCTATGTACCCAAATGGGGAACAGAGCCTGCCGGCAATGCTGCTCATCTGAACAATTTGAAGGCTGTCACCTTTGAAATAATCACCCGTATAACCAATTTCGACGAAGCCAATACAGACATTTCCAGTCTGATGGGCATCGAGCAATATTTCTGTTTCCGGGCAGGCGATGCAGGCTTCCCACGCCAACAGTTGCAGATACAGACTCCGGCAGGAAAGTTCCCCGAAGCCAACAAAGCCAAATTACTGAAAGAAAATGAATGGTACCATCTCGCACTAACGTACGACATTGCCACCAAAACAATTATTTTCTACGTCAATGGAAAAGAACAAAGTCGAAGCACTAACTATGGCAACAGCGAGTTCTCTGAAATAAAACTTGCCAACCGCAAACAGGAAAGTTTTCCCGGTGCAAGCGACGGTGACTGGCTTTTCTACATAGGACGTTCTTATAATGACCGCTGGCTTATCGACCGACAACTTAACGGTAATGTCTGTGAGGCACGTATCTGGGATGTAGCACGTACACAACAGGAAATATGGAAAAACATGTACGACATTGAAGATCCGGAAAATGAAGCACACCTCGCTGCTTACTGGAAATTCAATGAAGGAAGCGGCAATGATATCAAGGATTACTCCAAATATCATAACGATGCACACATTGTTCGTTATTGGAAAGATTTCAATAGTAAAGAAGAATATGACGTAAAAAATGAGGAACTATGGCCAAGCGGCATAGAAGTTCCGCAAGTGAATAGGGAAGATTAGAAATGAGAAACTTATAAAAATCAAAATATGAAACAAATATTGAAACATATACTGATTCTGGCATTTGCGGCAGGTTTTATTGGGACTGCCTGCGAAAATAACGATCTTACTATCGATGCCGGCACATTCCCCGAAACCGGAGGTATAGGTCTTTCTATGGGTATATTACAAAGCGATAATTATGCGATGGAAAACCCGCAGATAAACATGGACCATGCCAGTTTGAGCGATCAATTTCACATCAGCTTAACAGAACCGGCTTCACAAACAGGAAATTATACCGTAAAAGTAGACGAATCCAAAGTACTGGACTTCAATTCGAAACACGGAACGAATTACCCTCTGTATCCTACAGAATACGTAGATTTAGGTAACAGTGGAAAAATGACAATAGAGAAAGGAGAACAGCAGTCAAACTCTGTCTCTATTGCTTTCAAATATGATGAAGCCATAGAAGATTCTGTTATTTATGTACTCCCTCTGACAGTGGAAGAGAACAATAGTTCCCCGGCCATGTCTAGTGAACGCAAAACATTATATTATATAATTAATGTATGGGGAATGGCTCCTGCCGAATATAACGCCATAAAGAAAAACTTCATTCAGATAGCAGGGGTAGATCCCGAATTCACCAATCCTCTACTGCTCAACAAGCTCTATTTTGAATCTCTGTCTCTTTCATCACCAGAAGTAGATTACTACAATCCATTCGATATAATCAACCTACAGTTCGCTACCGTCAAGGCAGACGATAATCAGTTGCCATCCTTATATCTAAAAGATGATCTGGCATACGTACTAAAAAAACGTGAGAAGTACATTGTACCATTACAACAGTTGGATCACAAAGTTTGCCTTGCCATTAAGGGAGCCGGAGAAGGAATTGGGTTTTCCAATCTGGGAGAAAAAGAAATGATGATATTTGTAGAAAGAATAAAACAAGTGATTGATATATATCATTTAGATGGAGTCAATCTATATGATGCTAATTTCTCCTATGAAGAAAGTAATGAAAACATTAATTACTCAAACAATCTATGCAAATTCGTAGCATCTTTACGAGATAAGCTAGGAAACAAGATCATAACCTATACACAAACTTCTGAATCTCCGGAAGGGATTACTAATGACGCTAATTTGAAATTAGGAGAACTTGTAGATTATGCTTGGTGTGATCAATTGAACACAATTATTGATCCTTGGAGTACTCCTGAAAAATGGACACGTCCTATTGCAGGATTAAACAAAGAAAAATGGGGAGCTTTGAACACTGATATACATATATCAAGTGAACAAACTAATATTTTAGATCAAGTGATAGAAATGTTTACTCAACCCTCACCAATGATAACCGCTGGAATAAACCATGTATTTGTAGTAAATAGAGTAGACTATGTTAGTGCAGGAACAGAATCTTATGCACCGACTTATATGGCTTATGGTGCTATCTGTAACTTATGTGATATGGAAAAAGAATATTTTGTAACAGGTATTAACTCTCCAAATAATCAATACCTCAACATTCATGATCTTCTCATGCCTAAAGATTATTAAGATATAACATTCATATTTATAAAGCATCTGTGAATATGGACAAACTGAGAAAGGAGATGCAGAATATTTACGCATAAAAATCAGACTATGAAGGAGGAACTTCCACCAAACACGTATCCTATCAATGCCAAAGACATGTCTTCCGCATTGATTATAAGAAAAGAAAAATCATTAAATCAATTTTAAAATTTACATTATGAAAAACTTGTATAAAATTTTAGCGTCATCTATCGCTATATTTGCATTTTGCGCATGCTCACAAGAAGAAATGCCAGTAAATCAATCAGATAATAATCAATCTGAAGTAGTCACTCGTTCGGCCACAGGTATTAAAAACATCGTTTATATTGAAGTAAATGATATCAATCCTCTTAATGCAGGGTCATATATTATGGATGATGCTCCATTTTTCGATTATGTAATTCTGTTCGCTGCCAACATAAGAGGTGTAGGCTCAGACGCTACTTTATATAACAATCCAAATGTACAGTACATTTTGGACCACAAAGACACTCTGATTAAGCCTCTTCAAGACAAAGGTATCAAAGTTTTACTCGGTCTATTAGGTGACCATACAGGACTCGGATTCGCAAACATGAATTCAGCTCAGACTGAACAGTTTGCTACCGCCGTTGCCAATGCTGTTAGTCAATATGGATTAGATGGTGTAGACTTTGACGACGAATGGGCTGAATACGGTAGAAATGGTTATCCATCTGGAAGTACAGGTTCTTTCTCTAATTTGATTACTGCGCTCCATAACAAAATGCCAAGTAAGACGATTACTGTATTCAATTATGGCTACACAAGTGAGCTTACAGGAGTTAATAGCTATATTGACTATGGCATTTACGCATTCTTCAACTATCCATCATGGGGTACAGATTTTGGTATGCCGAACAGTAAATGGGCACCATTAACCATCAACCTTAACAGTACCCCATCTGCTAGTAGTGCCCAACTTTATGCAACACAAGTTGCAAATAAAGGTTTTGGTGCTATTGGTTACTATGACCTTAGAGCCAACAACATTGTAAGCGTATTGAATGGTGTTGCAAAAGGAGCTTTCAAGTCTACTTGTACTTATGACGGTAATTCTTATCCAAAGAATTATTAATCAAAGGATTTAAAGCATCATACTTGATAAAGTATTAAAATACACTTCTCCCTCTTTCAACAAAAGAGGGGGAAGTAGTTTAAAGTGAGAGAGTAATGTATTTCTTCACATGTTCCTTTTTAGTGAAGGAAACATGTGAAGAATTACTCATATAACATTTATTAGATAATATATCCTTCGGAAGCTACTCGCTCTTCTAACGCTCATATAATTAACTGGAGGGAAAGTTACGGGCAAGAAAAGAAGAGAAGTAGCAACCGAGGATAATCAGATGAATGCTGTGACATTTTTGTATCTAACCTAATTATTATAAGGGGAAAAACAAAAATGTCACAGCATTACTAATCAACACTTTAAGTCCCAAAACAGTTCTTTTTCCTACAAGTTTACAAAAATCATCTATATACTTTTCACTTTTTCATAGAAGAAAACTGCACTTTTTCACTCCCCCCTATCCAATCATAAAGAAACAATAAAGTTACAGTCGAGTAATCAGACAGGCAGACTAGTGCAACAAGTCTGCTACAGTTATGTATCCCTGTAGCTATACAAGTGCAACAGAATAAAACATAAGCAACAAACAGCTAATAGCTGGCGAGAATTTATTAATTCATATGGTAGAATGCTTCAAACCAACCTGATAAATATAGGAAAAGATATATAGCATTATACCAATTTATTAAGCATACTCCATAGAACCATACTATAAATCTACGTATCAATCTCCCAAATCAGGAATAAAAACAAAGAATTCCATGACTGTTTTGATCTAATTATGATTTTATTAAACATAAATTAATAATAAGCAGAACCTTAAATAAGCAAGCATTATTATTTTCTACGAACAATAAATATAACATTGTATTAAAAATATACAAGTTTTCAATACATTTTATCGCAAACATCATACAAAAAGTAACAAGTCTCTATTTTTAATCAGATATTATATCAATTTTTTATAACTATGGCGTATATTTACCTCATAAGAACAAGCAATATTATATTATAAAAAAATACGTATATATTATCCAAAAACCCAAAAATGAGAGAATCTGAATTGGTACTAAATGGAAGTTATTCCAAAAGTACCCAACCAAAAGCACGGGCACCTCCTGAGCAGCCCGCATTACTTACAATATATTTAACATTTATGTTTAATAAAAAATAATCAAATTAATTATTGTTACTTGGAGGAGATTTGCCCTATTCCTTTCAAAAGGGTTCAAACATTAGAATTAAAACTCTACATATATACTACGCATTCCCGATATCAGCCTTCAAAGAACAAATAATTTTGAGATCATGTTATTTGAACTTATTGATATACAATCATGAGACCATAATACTGTGCATTTTTCCTTGCTTCAAACCCGAACAAGAGGAATAGATCAATTTCACCAAGTGACGTTACTAAAAAAACAGATTAATATGAAATATTTAATTATAACGTCATTATACACTTCTATTATCGCAGTTACAACCACCCAAAGTGAATTATTTCCAATTTTATTTTCAACAGCAGGAATACTTTTATTGTATTGGTTCTTGTCTCATTCTTTTGCCATGCGGAAAGAAATTGCTTTCTTAAAAGAAGAAAATCAGTACTTCATGGATTCCTTCCGAAACATTCGCACCCCAATCACATTGCTTCATACGCCTTTAAAGTCAACCTATAGTAATAACTGTCCAGACAATATCAAAAAAGAGCTGTCACTGGCTATCCGCAACATAGATTGCCTTAATGATCATTTAACCAGATTAATGGACCTGAAGCAAATAGCCGCTCATTCCAAAAAAATGAATATTACGGAACATGAATTAGGAAATTTCCTTAAAAATAAAATATCTTCTCTGAAAGATCACGCAGCAAACAGACATATTAAATTAGAAATCCAAACAGAATTCAAATATGCAAGCGTGTGGATAGATCAAAGTAAAATATCTCCCGTAATAGAGAAATTCATAAAGAATATAATAGATCATACAGAATATTCAAAAAAAGTTATTATACACGCATCTTTATGCAACAAATATTGGATAATTAAAGCGAGTTATACTGGAAATGAAAACCTAATCAAATGCTATAAATGCTCCGGTAAACATCTTATTAAACAAAAAACAGAACCTAAATATTACTTTGCAAAAAGTGCTTTATGCAAAAAACTGACAGAAATATGCAATGGAGAAATATTAATCAATAATTCATGTCATACGATCACATTACGTTTTCCTGTAAAACCCTCTTATGAAAATGTATCCGAACGCAGTTTGGTTCATATAGAGAAGAATATAGAGGAAGAAAAGATTGATGCCTTATTCCACAAAAGTTCACAGAAAAGAAATTCATCCAGACCTGTCGTGATTATGGTCGACAGTAACGAAGAATTCAGATCCTATCTGGAGACCTGTTTATCAGAGGAATACATAGTCAGAGGTTTTGAAAACGGAGCGGACGCATTGGGATATATCAAAAATGAACATCCGGATCTGGTAATATGCGATACAGTGCTCAACGGAATGGGCGGTGATGAACTTTCTTCAAGACTGAAGACGTCTAAAGAAACATCTATTATACCAGTCATCCTTTACGGATCGCACATAGATGCCGACCAACGCAGTAAAAGGGAAGCGTCATTGGCAGATACATTTATGCATACCCCCTTTCATGTGGAGGATTTAAAAATAGAGATTGCTGTTCTTATCAGAAATAGCCGCCTTCTTAGAAAAGCATTCCTGCACAAAGTATTCGGAGAACATTTTCTGCAAGTACAACCAGTAGAAATCATAAAGGAAGCTACTGAGGGGGCTAAAAACTCATTGATCAATGAAGTGAAAGATTATATTCTGGAACGAATAGAGCACGAAGACCTGACTATTGATGCAATTGCTTCACACTTAAGAATGAGCAGAACTAAATTCTACAACAGGTGGAAAACGCTGACCGGTGAAGCTCCCACTGTCTTTATTGAAGCTATTCGAATGGAGAAGGCACATGAATTGTTAGAAAGTGGGAAATATCCTGTCGGCACCATACCGGAAATGATCGGATTGAAAGATGTAAAAAACTTCCGCAACAGATATAAAGAATACTTCGGAATTACCCCTAAAGAATCTATCAAGAAAAAATAGTCGGAATAAAACGAACATATAAAAATATGTCCGGAGGTACTCCAGCGTGGTATTTACGGAGAAAGTGACTGGAGTACTTTTTTATTTCCATGATGCAGTATTTCGTTATTTCCGGTATTTACTCTATGTACGTACACCTTAATTTTGAGAATTAATAACCTAATTTGTTTAACAAGTATGAAAACTTTAACTAAAATGAAAAAAGTATGTTGCTTAAGTCGTTTTGTTTTATTGGTAATGGCATTGGGTATGACCAGTATCTTTACCTCTTGTAGTAGTGATGATGATGAAAATATTCCGGTATATTCTCTCAAAGATGTAGAAGGCACCTATTCCGGCAAAATGCAGACAACCTCTATCGCTCCTTTGGAAAATGCAGAGAATGAAGCTGAAGACGGAGTCACCGTAAATGCCGAATTAAAAGATAATCATATATTAATCAGCAAATTCCCGGTAGAGGATCTGATCAAAAGCATTATCGAAGATCCGGACGCAGCCGAAGCCATCATCAAAGCGGTAGGAGATGTAGAATACAAAATCCCTTATCAGGCAGCTTTCAACGACAATAAAGACAATATCTTACTTCAAATGTCACCTGAACCCTTGGTATTGGAAATTGCAATGAAACCACAACCCATAAGAAAAACTGAAGGGGAAGAAGAAACTCCTAAACTCACCGTAAAAGTGACAATCAAAGCTGACGAAAAAGGCAGTTATGCTTATGAAGGTCAGAAACTGAAGTTTGCTATTCAGGCAACAGAAGTTACAGTAAATGAAGAACGGTTTGATAAATTTCCGGCAACGACCTTTTCTTTTGATATGACTAAGAAATAAGGTGACTGTTTAATTATTTACAGAATAAAATGTAAAAGAGAGTGTGTCTGCGAAAGAAGACGCACTCTTTTTTTTATAGACGAAAGGCATCATCCGTTCTATGAAAAGAGTAGGATAAAAAACGGTGGATGACAAACGATGCCCGGTTTTAACCGTATCATTCGTTTATCATCCACCGCTTATTACCGGGTGTTTTTAACTTACCGCTTCACATTCTTTTTTCTCTTTCTTCTGCTTCTGCGATTTTGTTGTTTCCGACGGCTGTAGCGTTGCCATCTCTTATAAATCATCCATCCGCTCATCAAGGCTACAACAACAAAAATCAGAATAGTAATGCCTACCCCAAGTTGTCACCTTTGATGCGTGACCAGATATCCAGTACCTCTTTGGTTTTATCTCCGAAGTCACGAATCATAGCGCAGCGTTCCACCACCTTACGGTCGGGATATTGAATCTTATCAATCTGTATGCTGTCGGCATCCGGACCGAAGAAATAACTTAAATCCGCATAATAATCCAGAGTCGTATCCACTTTCTCTTCCAGAATCTCCGGTGTAGCGATAGAACTCACATATCCACAGAAATCCATATTACGCAACGCAATGTCCGGACGGCACATAAAGTTGATAAAGTAGCTGGCAGCCACCGGATTCTTCGCATATTTAGGAATCACCCAGCCATCATACCAGATATTACTTCCTTCTTTCGGAACCACGTAGTCAAGGTCCACTCCTACCGCATTCGCCTCTTCAATCGCCCATATCGCATCGCCACTCCAGGTCATATTCAGCCAAGCTTTATTCTTCGTCATCATCTCCTTACCGAAGTCCGCTTCCCAACCGGCAATATTCGGTTTCATAGCTTTCAGATACTTTTCGGCTACCTCCATAGCACGTGGCGAGTAATCATTCATCAGGTCTTCCACCGTCACCGTCCCTTCTTCCAGCTCTTTGGCATGGGCATAGATAACGGCTGTTCCATAAGCGTCACGGTAACTGTCTTTCATCAGAATCTTTCCTGCATATTTCTTATCCCAAAGACATTCCCAGGAGAAAGCGTCGGAATCGGGAACGTATGCCCGGTTATAAAGAATACCTGCGGTCCCCCACATATAGCAGACAGCGTAACGGCTTGCTTCTTCACCCGGCTGACTCAGTTTATTAATCTGTTCGCGAATAAATGGTGACACATTATTCATGTAATTAGGGGAATGAGCGAAAGTGGTGTCAATAGGCAACAACAGATGCTTTTTCAGCATTCTCTCAATGATATATTCCGAAGGACAAACCACATCAAAATCCTCATGTCCCTTTTCTATTTTCGTCAACATGATCTCGTTGATGTCGAATGTCTGATAGACGATGTGGATATCTTCACCTGTCTGTTCTTTATAGTACGCCTGGAAATCTTCGAGTACACCTTCTCCTATATAATCTGCCCAGTTATAGATCTTAAGGACTCTCTCGCGTGACTCACCGGAATTGTAGCAACCGCTCAGAAAACCAGCCAGCACCAGCAAAAACAAGTTAACAGCAACTATTCTTTTCATTTTATTTACGTAGCAGCACATGTTCATGATTCTTTCTTCTTCGTTTTTCCGGCACGGTAATTAATCACTATCAGTAAAGCCAGTACCACCACAAAAATAATGGCGGACAACGGGCGGAGCTCAGGAGTCAGACCTCCCTTGCGGGCATCGGCATAGATATAGGTGGAAAGCGTTTCCAGCCCTTGATTACCGATGGTAAATACAGTTACGGCAAAATCATCGATTGAAAGCGTCAGTGCAAGCATAAAGCCACTGATCATTCCCGGACGAATCTCCGGAATGATTACCTTCCGCAAAGCCTGCATAGGTGTAGCTCCCAAATCGAGGGCAGCTTCATAAATGTTCGGATTCATTTGTTTCAGGCGCGGCAGAACGCTTAATACGACGTAAGGAGTACAAAAAGTGATGTGCGCCAGTACCACTGTGGTATATCCCTGCGTGATTCCGAGAGATACGAATAAAAGGAAAAGCGATATACCGGTTATGATATCACCGTTCAGAATAGGAATACTATTCACAAAACCAATCGCCTTGCGCGAGCGTGCTTTTAAGTTGAAGATGCCGATGGCAGCGATGCTGCCCAACAAGGTAGATGCCGTGGCAGCCAGCAGCGCAATGGTAATGGTATTGATCAGAGCATTCATCAGAGAATGATGGGCACCTGTATTAAATAGCGATGAATAAAGTTTGGTCGAAAACCCGGTCCAGTTACCTAATACCTTCGCCTCGGTAAAAGAGTAAATCACAATGATCACAATAGGGGAATATAGCAACAGCAGTAATACCCACAGGTAAGTCTGAGCGAATATCTTCTTTACCATAGCCCACCTCCTTCGTTCGTATTATCCTTATCATCGGTACTGAACAGTGAAGTCGCGGCTATCAGCAGCAGCATGATCAGCGAAAGTGCTGCCCCATAGTTCCACATACTGTTATTGATATTCTCCTGAATGGTAGTACCAAAGAGTTTGATATTGTTCATCGTCAGCAGTTCGGCAATGGCGAATGTCGAAATAGTCGGCATAAACACCATCATGATACCGCTCATGACTCCCGGCATGGAAAGCGGGAGAACTGCTTTGAAAAAGACCTGTACAGGATTAGCCCCCAAGTCCTGCGCCGCCTCAATGTAGCTATGGTCCATCTTCTGCAATGTGTTATAGATGGGATAGATCATGAAGGGGATAAAGTTGTAAACCATACCGAAGATCAGTGCTCCCTCCCCCAGCGGAACGCTGAAAAAGTCGAATAAAGCGACAGTGGCAAGGGTACGTACCAGAATATTCACCCACATGGGCAGGATAAACAACACCACCATTGTTTTGGAACGGTTCAGCTTGCTGTTGCTTAATATCCAGGCTGCGGGATATCCCAGCAGGATACAGATAAGAGTCGTAATAATGGCAATACCTATGGAATAGACGAAGGTATTGATCGCTTCGGGATGTTCGAAGAATTTCTGAAAATTGGCGAGTGTCAGATGACCGTTATCATCGGTAAACGCATACACGACAATTAGAACCAACGGTATGACCACAAAGATCGCCGAGAAAATAATGTAAGGAAGAGTCCAGCTCTTACGTGATGACAAAAATACTATAAACTTCTTATTCACTTCCTTTCCTGTTAATCGGTTATTTTAATTACACGAATCGCATCCGGAGGGATAGTAATACCCACACGGTCTCCGTCATCCCAGACATCGTTCGTATCCACAAACACATTCTCGTCCCAGTCAGACCATACAGTCAGATGGTAATGATCACCTTTATAAAGGATGAACTTCACTTCTCCCGTCAGCGTACCGTCTTCTTCGTTATCCTGCAGGATCACTTTATCAAAGTCTACTTCGACCTTGACATCCGTACCGGATTCCAGCCCTTCCACAGAGGCACATTCGAACGTACAGCCCAGGAACTCTACATGAGTAGCATCCTGCAACTTTCCTTCAAATGTATTGCATACACGTTCTTTCTTCATAATATGAATATCAAACGGCTTCACCAGCAGCCCCACTTCCGCACCGACTTCAAAATGATGATAATCCTGAACAAGGAACTCATATCCGCCACAAAGCACAGTCATTTCATAGTGTACCCCTTTGAAGATCGAAGTCTGTACCACACCGGTCAGTTGCGCCATCTCCGAAACCGGGAAAATATAAAGGTCTTCCGGACGAATGACTACGTCCACCGGAGTATTTTCACCGAAACCTTCGTCCACGCATTCAAACTCCGTACCACAAAAGCGTACCAGTTTATCATGAATCATCGTTCCGTTGAGAATATTACTTTCTCCGATAAAATCCGCCACAAATGAATTGATCGGCTCATTGTAGATATCAATCGGCGTACCGATCTGCTGGATTTTTCCTTCGCTCATCACGACAATCGTATCACTCAATGTCAAGGCTTCCTCCTGATCATGAGTTACGTATACAAATGTAATGCCCAGAGATTTATGCATTTCTTTCAGTTCCATCTGCATATCCTTGCGCATTTTAAGGTCGAGTGCAGCCAACGGTTCGTCGAGCAGCAACACTTCCGGCTCATTGACAATGGCACGGGCAATAGCTACACGCTGTTGCTGGCCACCGGAAAGAGAATCTACATCCCGATACTCGTAATCTGTCATACCAACCATCTTCAATGCGGCTTTCACCTTCTTGCCGATTGTCTGTTTCGGCGTCTTTTTCAATTTCAAGCCGAAAGCAATATTGTCGTATACATTCAAATGCGGGAACAGGGCATATTTCTGAAATACCGTGTTCACCGGACGTTTATGGGGTGGAGTCTGTGTGATTTCCTTACCCGATATTCGGATTTCGCCTTCCGAAGCTGTCTGAAAACCGGCAATGAGACGCAACAATGTCGTTTTTCCGCAGCCGGAAGGTCCGAGAATCGTAACAAACTCGCCCTTTTTCACGTTCAGAGTTACATCATCCAAAGCTGTTTTGTCGCCAAAAAACTTCGATACATGGCTAACCTCAATGATGGATTTGTCTTCTTGCATATTCATACTAAAAGTTTGGGCTGCAAAGGTACACATTTCTACGATTTCCACCTACGTGTTAATCTAATATAACAGTGTTTTTCGATGCCAGACAGAAAAAAAATCTATCTTTGCATAAATATTTATTCACTAATTTTACAAAAGCATGAAAAAGTTAACTTATTTAGTTATTGCGACGGCAGCGTTGGGTATGGTAGCTTGTACCGGAAACAAAGCCGGATACGTTATCACAGGTACAGTAGAAGGCGCTGCTGACGGCGACACTGTTTACCTTCAGGAAGCAACAGGCAGAAATCTTACAAAACTAGATACCGCAGTCATCTCTAAAGGTACTTTCACCTTCGAAGGCACGCAGGATTCTGCAGTAAACCGTTATGTCACTTGCGAAGTGAACGGAGAACCTCTGATGATTGATTTCTTCCTCGAAAACGGTAAAATAAACATTGCGCTGACAAAGGACAATGATTCTGCAACCGGTACTTCAAACAATGACGCTTACCAGGCAATCAGAACTCAAATCAATGATATCAGCCAAAAGATGAACGCTATCTACGAAGCGATGGGAGATTCTTCTTTGAGTGACGAACAGAAAGAAGCCAAACAAAAAGAAGGTGCCCGGCTGGAAGAAGAATATGATAAAGTAATCAAAGAAGGTGTACAGAAAAACATCACCAACCCGGTAGGTGTATTCTTGTTCAAACAGACTTTCTACAATAACTCTACTGAAGAGAATGCAGCTTTGCTGGAACAAATCCCGGCTAATTTCCAGAATGACGAAACAATCGTAAAAGTTAAGGAACAGACTGAAAAACAAAAGAAGACTGCCGTAGGTACTAAGTTCATTGACTTCGAAATGCAGACTCCGGAAGGAAAAACTGTGAAACTGTCTGATTACGCAGGGAAAGGTAAAGTGGTACTGGTAGACTTCTGGGCTAGCTGGTGTGGTCCTTGCCGTCGTGAAATGCCTAACCTGGTAGAAGCTTACGCTCAGTACAAAGGCAAAAACTTCGAAATCGTCGGTGTATCTCTGGATCAGGATGCTGCTGCATGGAAAGAGTCTATTAAAAAACTGAATATGACCTGGCCGCAAATGTCTGACCTGAAGTTCTGGCAGAGTGAAGGCGCACAGCTTTATGCAGTGAACAGCATTCCTCACACTGTTCTGATTGATGGCGACGGTACTATCATTGCCCGTGGTCTTCATGGAGAAGGTCTTCAGGCTAAATTGGCAGAAGTAGTCAAATAAAACACTTTAAAAAGATAGCCCCTGCAATCTAGATCATTCGAATTGCAGGGGCTTCTTTTATATAGGGACGTCAAGCAGGGAAGCGTCACTTCCCTACTCCGTCAAGCTATCAGATAAACCAACGTACGTAGCAGAAGTCTTGACGGTGCGGAAGTTCCGGATTTTTCGGGAACATACGGTAAGACACCTTGAAGCTACCGGCATTTGACAGGCTATGTTTAACCTGGAATGTGTAAAGGTCGCCTTCTTTCTTGATAACGCTGAACGGTTCTACAGAGTAAACGTGTTGTTTACCATCCGCAGTTGTATAAGTAGTTACCAGTTCAAGCCCTATAGCATCATTCAAGCCTTTTTCATCGATTACGTAAGTAATAGTATATTCTTTTCCGCTTTCGATATCACCGGCTTTCAAATCTTCCAGCTTGTCGCAAGATACGATTTCGATAGAATCCCACTTGGCAACGACTTCTTCTTTCCATGCAGCAATTTCTTTTGCTTTTGCATTGTCATTAGCAGACAGCATATGGAAACGTTTTGCCAACTTATTGTAGAACTTATTGTAGTAGTCGTCCAACTGGCGTTTCATCGTATAGTGAGGAGCGATCTGAGCGATAGAATTCTTCACTACCTTGATCCAGCCTTCCGAGTAGCCTTTCTTGTTACGAGCATAGTACAACGGCAGGATTTCGGTTTCAAGAATGCTGTAGATTGTAGCAGCATCCAACTGATCCTGATGTTCCTGATTCTGATATGTACGTTTTTCAGTCAACGCCCAACCTGCACCTTCACGGTAACCTTCCAGCCACCATCCGTCTAATACAGAGAAGTTGACAACACCGTTCATCAAAGCCTTTTCACCGGATGTACCGGATGCTTCCAACGGACGAGTCGGAGTATTCAACCAAATATCAACACCGGAAACCAGACGACGCGCCAACTGCATATCGTAGTTTTCGAGGAAGATGATCTTACCCAGGAATTCCGGACGACGGGAAATTTCGATAATACGTTTGATCAGCCCCTGTCCTGCTCCATCGTGCGGGTGAGCCTTACCTGTAAACAGGAACTGTACCGGATAGTCAGGATTGTTCACAATCTTAGAAAGACGTTCCAGATCAGTAAACAGCAGGTGCGCACGTTTGTAAGTAGCAAAACGACGGCCGAAACCGATCAGCAATGCATTCGGATTGATCTTATCCATCAATGAAACGATACGTGAAGGATCTCCCTGATTCTTCAGCCATGTATCACGGAATGACTTGCGGATATAATCTACCAGCTTGTTCTTCATCGTCATACGAGTCTTCCAGATCTCTTCATCGGGCACATTATAGATTGCTTCCCAAATCTTAGGATTCGACTGGTCGAACCAGAAGTTTTCATTGAAATATTTAAAGTACAGTTCTTTCCACTCCGTAGCACTCCATGTAGGGAAGTGAACACCGTTAGTCACATAACCTACGTGCATTTCTTCGGGGAAGTAACCTTTCCAGATAGTAGAGAACATCTCCTGAGATACTTTTCCATGCAGCCAGCTTACACCGTTTACTTCCTGAGCAGTGTTGCAAGCAAATACTGACATGCAGAAACGTTCGCCCTTATCCCCCGGATTATTACGTCCAAGGTCCATCAGGTCATCCCAGCTGATACCCATTCTTGCAGGGTAACCGCCCATGTATTTACCGAACAAACCTTCGTCGAAGTAGTCGTGACCGGCAGGAACCGGAGTATGAACTGTATAAAGAGAAGAAGCGCGAACCAGCTCGATAGCCTGATCAAATGTCAGTCCGGTAGCTACATAGTCGCAGATACGCTGAACATTGATCAATGCAGCGTGTCCTTCGTTACAATGATAAACGTCTTTTTTGATGCCCAATGCTTTCAGTGTCAGGATACCACCGATACCCAACAGGATTTCCTGTTTCAGACGGTTTTCCCAGTCGCCACCATAAAGCTGGTGAGTAATAGGACGGTCGAATTCGCTGTTCATTTCATTATCCGTATCCAACAGATACAAAGAAATACGTCCTACGTTTACGCGCCATACGTTAGCATGTACATAATAGTCCAGATAAGGAACATCCACTACCAACGGCTGACCATTCGCATCCATCACTCGGTCGATAGGAAGCTGACCGAAGTTTTGTGCTTCATAGTTAGCAATCTGCTGACCGTCCATAGACAACGTTTGAGTAAAGTAGCCGTAACGGTACAAGAAACCTACTGCACAAAGATCTACATTGCTGTCAGAAGCTTCTTTCAGGTAGTCGCCAGCCAATACACCCAAACCACCGGAATATATTTTCAGGACGCTGCTTAAACCATATTCCATGCTGAAATAGGCTACAGACGGACGATTCTCATCCGGCTTCACATCCAGATAATCTCTGAATTTTGTATAAACATCATTCATTCTTCTCAGAATTACCTTGTCTTTTGCCAAAGCTTCCAGCTTCTCATAGCTCATACGTTCCAGCAACAACACAGGATTCTGTCCACATTCTTTCCAAAGTTCCGGATCTAGATCTCTAAATAGTTCTGTCGCTTCAAAATTCCATGCCCACCAGATGTTGCGTGAAATTTCGGACAATTTCTCCAACTCAGCAGGGATACGTGATTTCACTGTAACCTCTTTCCAGTTCGGAGTATTCACATTACTAACTTTAATTTTCATAATGTTTTTGTTTACTTATTGATGAATAAAATGTTTTTTTAGCTTAACTGACGCTTCAGAGCATTGCGCAGAGCAATGTCATAAGCCTCATAATAATATTGAATGAAGTGCTTCCACAGTGCCTGCTCTGCAACATCTGCCGCACGTTTGCGGATTTCCTTCACTTCTTTTTCCGATTTATCCGCAAAGAGCGTAATCGTATCCTTGATACCATCCGCCACTTCCGAATCATTATAGTCCGAACGATGCAGCACTTCTACTCCATCATTGATGCCATGCTGATTCTTCAGACTGTTCACCCAAAGGCCAAAGCCTGCCAGATCAGTAGTTATTGTAGGTACACGGAACGCTACACTTTCCAAAGGAGTATATCCCCAAGGTTCGTAATAGGAAGCATAAACGCTCAAATCCTGTCCCAGCAATATATCATAATACTCTTTGTTCATAATACCATCACGACCGTCCAGATAGCAAGGTACGAAAATCACCTTTACTTTATCTTCGGGACGATTGCCCATTCCTAAATACTTCAGCATATCCAATACCTGGTCATGCGTCATATTGTGCAGCCAGTGAGTGATGAAAGGAACTTCAAGCGGTGTGTCGAACTTTTCTTTGCTTTTCAATCGCGCCTGTAAATCCTCACGGGGATCTCCCACCCAACCGGGTACATTGATGAATGCCAATACATTCTTATGCAGGTTTTTATCTCTGTTCAGGCGGTTCAATGACTCCAGAAAGACATCGATCCCCTTGTTCTTGAATTCATAACGACCACTGGTTCCGATGATTAACGTATCATCATCCAGATTTGTTCCCAACAATTTATTGGCTACGTTCAACATTAATGAGCGCGCACGCTTACGTTTTCCGGTAAATGTATTGCCTTTGGGTACGAAATCGTCTTCGAAACCGTTCATCAGTACTACATCTGCCGGTTTGTCGAGCAATTCCTTGCACTCGTTATTGGTGATTTCACTTACTGTCGTAAAACAGTCTACATGATGCGCCGTCTGCTTCTCAATGGAATGCTTCGACTGCATATTCAGTTCCTGCGCCATCTGATCGCCATTATACGCAAACAGATAGTCATACAGCGGCTTATGATTGCCGGCTATCGAACGTCCGATGGAAGTAGCGTGGGTTGTAAAAATAGTAGCAACTTCGGGGACAGCTTCCTGTACATAAAGTGCTCCCATTCCGGTCATCCATTCATGTGCCTGATATACCACCTTATCCGTTTCTGTCAGGTTGTAGCGGTAGAAACTTTCTACTACTCTTCCAGCAGCGTACGAAAACATAGAAGCCTCGTCATAATCGCCATAAGCGTGCAACGAGTCTACTTGAAAACGATTCCACATTTCTGTGTATATATCGTTCTTCTTTTCAAAAAAAGGTTGGAAATCAACAAGAATGACAATAGGTTCACCGGGTATATTCCATCGTCCTATACGGACGGAAAGATGATCGTTTTCAAGTGCATGCGTTTTCCAGACAGCGCACAGATTATCCGACTCGATGAATAGAGGGTTCTCTTTTCCTTGCCACACATCAGGACCTATGAAAAAAATTCTGTCGCGGAATTTTTCCTGCAATGTATTCGCCCGTGTCGACAATACGGTGTATATCCCTCCCACTTTATTACATACTTCCCAGCTGGACTCGAAGATATAATCGGGGGTTAATAAATCTTTTACCATATAATATATTAAAACTCTTTTTAGTATGCGAGTGCAAAAGTACGCATTATTCTTTGAAAAATAATACTTTATGCGAAAAATATGAGTTAATAAGAGGAAAGAAAGGTTAGCCCGCCATGAAAAAAGAATATCCCCTTGCGAACGCAAAGCTGCATTCACAAGGGGATTGAAAGATCTTTATTAAAAAATTTTTTCCTTGAAAAATTTACGCAAGTGCACTACCGATCAAGAAAGTGGCAGCCAAAGCAACGATAGCGTAAAGTTCCGGGAATACGGCAAGAATCAATGTATTACTAAACACGTTGTGTCCCTGGCCGATAGCAGCGATACCGTTTGCACAAACCTGTCCCTGACGGATAGCCGAGAACAAGGCTACCAATCCCAAAGCGATACCTGCACCGAGAACTGCCGATGCCTGGATAGCAGTGATTTCAGGAGTCAAGATACCGAAGATAGTCTGGAACATAAAGTAACCGGCAAAACCGTACAGACCCTGTGTACCCGGAAGCGCAGTCAATACCAGGAAGTTACCGAATGCACTATCATTCTTTTTCAATGCGCCGATAGCAGCGTTACCTGCAATAGTTACTCCGTAAGCACTACCAATGCCTGACAAACCAACCATAACCGCGATGCCAATGTAGGCAATAAACAAATTCATTTCCATAATCTTATTCTATTTTTATTGTTTAATTCTTAGTTTATTATTTCTCAATGTTTTATTCTAAATTTCTAAAAGGCTTGTACTCCTTGCCGCCTCCTTCATAACCGGAGTTCTTGAAGAACTCTACAAATGTCAGACGCATCGGGTGAACCATTGCACCAAGCACATTCATAAAGATGTTGATTGCATGACCGATCACAAAGATCAGCACCATTACGATAGGACCGGCAATCACGTTATCCGGACTCATACCTACTGCCAGACTGTTGAACACTCCCGCCAGAATACCTCCGGAAAGTCCGAGGGCAAACAGACGAACGTAGGACAAAACATCTCCCAGCAGACCGGTAGCCATGTTATATGAATCCCACAAACCAAGTCCGATATTCATGAATATGTTCTTTCCCGGACTGTTATAGAGGAATATCATCGCACCGGAGATACCCAGAATAACCAAATGCACTGTACCTCCCATTGGCAGCACATTCGGCAACAAAGCCGAAACAGCCATTGAAACCAACAGGATAATCCATCCGATCGTTGCCACTGCATATTTGAAACCAAACTGAATCGTCTGATTGACTGCTTTTAGCACCATACCGAACAAAATCTGAATAGCACCCAAAATCAATGATAACTGGAACATATCGTTATTATCCATCAGCACCGCGTGTTTCAGACGTTGCACGATAGGCCAGTCCAGATCATAAATGTTCGCTCCGAAGAATGTACCTGTCAGCAACCCGCAGAAGAAAGTTGAAACAGCCAATACTTGTATCAGCGAAAGAATCGACTTCATTGACGGAGTCACCTTCTTTGCCAGTAAGCGATATGCCGTAGCTCCAAGGAACAGGAAAAGTCCATATCCGGAATCTCCCAGACAGAGTCCGAAGAAGATCATAAAGAACGGGGCGAAGAACGGTGTCAAATCCAGTTCGTTATACTTCGGAAGCATATACAATTTACAGATCGGTTCAAACCAGGCAAAGAATCCCTTGTTATTCAATCGAATAGGAACATTATCACCCGGCATCGGATCGGTTATCTCATAATATACATGTGCGTCATTCAGATAGGCTTCTATCTCCACCTTACTATAGGCAGGAGCCCATCCTTCAATCAACATCAGTTTATCACCGGCAGCCTGTTCAGAACTCAATACTACTTTCGAGAATTCAATCTGTCCCTGCAACTCCCTCAAAGCAACCTTCAAGGAAGGCACATCCGTTTCAGAAAGTGTTACCAACTTCTTTTCGTTCTCTTCGATAGCCTGCTCCGTTGTATTATACAACGTTTCAAGATGTGCCAGCGAATAGGCGGGAAGTTTTGCCTGCTCAACGTCCAAATCTACTTCCTGACCGGCTTTGGTGACAGTCACAAAGAATACTTTGGAAGAAATACGATTTATGATCATCGCATTGTATTCCGTCTCCCATTCTTGCTGGTAGTTTCCTTCCGAACAGCTATAGAAACCGATTACATAGCCGGCATCTTTCAACTTCCGGACACTTGCCGGATCGAAGTTGCCCCATGCCTGCAATGCTTCCTTTTCTTTGGCATAGCCCTGCAATTGCTGAGACAATTTGCCGTGTTCAGTCTGCAAAGCATCTACTTCATCCAATACCTGCAAACCACGAGCAGCTGTCCCTCCTTCCGTTGCGATCACAGCATCTTTCTCATGCTTCTGATTCTGAAGCAATTTCAGAGTAGCTGTCAGACGGTTGGAAAGACGGATATTCTCTTGCAGTTCCGTATTGTCGGCAGCACCTTGCTGTTTCTCCACGATGTGGACTACACCAAGTTCGCGCAGACTGTTCAGGAATTCTTCGTATTCCTTATGATAAACCAGGAATGTGAGTTTCTTCATTTTTGTAATCATGCCTCTTCCTCCTTCCTTTTTTCCTGATGGGACTTCATGATCTTTTGCGATGATTTCGACAAGTTCTCTTCATCTTCCATAAATCTCTTGATCTTTCGCAATGCATCCTGATAGCCCGGTATCTGTACCTTCTCAAAAAGATTCACTTTCTGAGTGGTCTTTTTCCTCGCATGTTCTAGCAGATTCAGCTTGGCGAGCATAAACTCACGTTCAATTGCCGTATGCGCAAGTTCCTCCAGCAAATGGATACCGTCGGCATACCATTTGGGAGCGTTAAACATACTGTACGGACGTATCTCGAAATCGATATTTTCGAGAAGCGGTACACGTACACCCGCAATCTTTTTCACGCCAAGATGAACGTCATTCACCTTTATCAATGAAGCGTCAAACTCATTCCAAAGGGCGAACATGGCTTCATAGGCTTGAATTTGTTGTTCGAGCCTATCCTCCAGATCGGCAGCTTCCGTTTTACAGCGCTTCACTTCCATGCGGAGGGCGCTTTCCTTATTCTTGATGATAGGAAGCGTACGCACCCGCACTTTCAGTTGCTTTTCGAGCTGCTGAAGAGAGGTTTTGTTATATTGAAACTTTATAGCCACGTTGTTTTTGCTAATTATTGGTTATAAATTTAGTTGCTGACTATTCTCCTTTCGGCCAGTACTGGTCAACAAGCTCCTTCTTGATATTTACTTCTTCCGGACGGAAGTATTCGCCGAACAAGCCCCAGGCCACATCCAGCATTTCAGTAGTATCAAGGTTAACATCAATAGCCAGCAACTGGTTAGAATAGTCCTTCGCAAAAGCCAACGTACGTTCGTCGTAATTTGTCAGGTCGAAACCGTTTTCCATCTTAGTCTTCGCATTTGCAGCATCGGCATACAGACGTACAGCGGCATTCATCACCTGCGGATGGTCTTTACGTGTCTTCTTACCGGTTACCAGCTGTTTCAGACGAGACAATGAACGGAACGGGTCAACAATAACCTTACCGATATCACTGTCACGACGCAAGAACAACTGTCCTTCTGTGATATAACCCGTATTATCAGGCACAGCATGTGTGATATCTCCACCGGACAACGTTGTCACCGCAATAATCGTAATAGAGCCACCGGAAGGGAACTGCACCGCCTTTTCGTAAATCTTCGCCAAATCCGAATAGAGCGAACCCGGCATAGAGTCTTTGGACGGAATCTGATCCATACGGTTGGATACGATAGCCAACGCATCGGCGTAGCTGGTCATATCGGTCAACAGTACCAATACTTTCTCGTTATTGTTTACGGCGAAGTATTCGGCAGCAGTCAGTGCCATATCCGGAATCAGCAGACGTTCTACCGGAGGATTTTCCGTCGTATTCATGAAGCTCACAATACGGTCGAGAGCACCGGCGTTGGAGAATACATTCTTAAAGTAGAGGTAGTCATCGTTCGTCATACCCATACCGCCCAGAATGATCTTATCTGTTTCAGCACGCAATGCCACGTTTGCCATCACCTGATTGAAAGGCTGGTCGGGGTCGGCGAAGAACGGAATCTTCTGACCGGATACCAGTGTGTTATTCAAGTCGATACCGGCAATACCCGTTGCAATCAGTTCCGACGGCTGTTTACGGCGCACCGGATTCACTGACGGACCACCGATTTCCACTTCCTGTCCTTCAATTTCCGGACCTCCGTCAATCGGATCACCGAAAGCATTGAAGAAACGTCCTGCCAACTGCTCACTCACTTTCAACGTAGGCGATTTGCCGAGGAACACCACTTCGGCGTTGGTAGGAATACCTTCCGTACCTTCAAATACCTGCAGAGTGACATCGTCACCGGCAATCTTAACCACCTGTGCCAGTTTACCGTTCACAGTGGCAAGCTCGTCATACCCTACTCCTGTCGCTTTCAGCGAACAAGTAGCCTTGGTAATCTGAGTAATCTTGGTATATATCTTTTGAAAAGCTTTTGTTGCCATCTATATATTTACAATTTAGCTATTTACAATTTACTATTTAACGCTTCTTTCGGCAATCAATTCTTTTAATTGCTGCTGGAATCCTTCGTACTGCTCAGATTTGAACTTCGAGTAGTTCATCTGCTTGCATACATTGATCATCCTTTTGAAGTAATCCATTACTTCATTGAAATTGTCAAATTCAAATTCTGTATGGCAGATGTCGATTATCATATTCAGAATTGCTTCCTGACGTTCCATCGGAGTCACCGAGTCAACCTCATCAAAGGCATCCTGTTGCAGGATTACGAAGTCGATCAATTCGGATTTCCAGAAAATCACGTGGTATTCCACAGGTACACCGTCATCACCCAGAATGTTAATCTGCTCGGCAATTTCCTTACCACGCTGCAAGCGGGTTTTAAGTTCATTCACCTTGCCGATCCATTCGTCATTGATATGTTCCTTGATATATTCTTCAAATTCCGGATATTCGATATATTTGGAATAAGAGTCAATCGGGTTCACGGCCGGATAGCGTTTCTTATCGGCACGATCCTGTTCCAATGCGTAGAAACAGCGGGCTACCTTCTTTGTATTTTCCGTTACAGGCTCTTTCAAGTTACCACCGGCAGGTGACACCGTACCAATGAAAGTAATTGAACCGGTTTCGTCGTTACCCAGTTTCACATAACCTGCACGACCGTAGAAGTTAGAAATAATAGCAGAAATATCCATCGGGAACGCATCCGGTCCGGGCAATTCTTCCATACGGTTGGACATTTCGCGCAACGCCTGCGCCCAACGGGAAGTAGAGTCAGCCATCAGCAATACCTTCAGTCCCATCGAACGGTAATACTCAGCCAAAGACATTGCTGTATATACAGATGCTTCACGGGCGGCTACCGGCATGTTGGAAGTATTTGCAATAATAATGGTACGCTCCATCAATTTGCGTCCTGTATGCGGGTCCACCAATTCCGGGAATTCTGTAAAGATTTCCACTACCTCGTTGGCACGTTCACCACAAGCCGCAATAATTACGATATCCGCTTCCGCCTGTTTGGAGATAGCGTGCTGAAGCACTGTCTTACCTGTACCGAACGGGCCGGGGATAAATCCTGTACCGCCTTCCACAATCGGGTTCAGCGTATCGATTACACGTACACCGGTTTCCAGCAATTTGAAAGGACGCGGCTTTCCTTTGTAATTCGTCATAGCCCGTTTTACCGGCCATTTCTGAATCATCGTTACCGGAATGTCATTTCCTTCCTCATCTGTCAGGATCGCAATGGTATCTTCTATTTTATAATCTCCTTCGGGCATAATGGTCTTTACGGTAGCCGTTCCGTTCATAGTAAACGGAGCCATAATTTTCAGCGGCTGGAAGTTTTCGTCCACCTGTCCCAGCCATGCGGAAGCTACGACTTTATCGCCGGCTTTCACCATCGGAACAAAATGCCATATACGTTCTTTATCCAATGGATATGTATATTGTCCTCTTTTCAGGAAAACACCGTCCATCTTGTCAAGGTCGTTTTGCAGACCATCGTAGTTCTTCGATAACATACCCGGACCTAAGGTCACTTCAAGCATGTGTCCTGTAAATTCGGCTTCGGCACCTACCTTCAGTCCACGGGTGCTTTCGAACACCTGGACATATACGTTTGCACCTACCACCTTAATCACCTCCGCCATCAACTTATCGCCACCGGTAGAGATATAACAAATCTCATTCTGAGCTACCGGTCCGTCAACGACGAGGGTCACCATGTTGGCAATAACGCCACTAACAGTTCCTTTTGTTGCCATATATTTTTTTAAATTTATTATCTGAATTCTGCGGGAATCTGTACTTCATTCTTCAGCGATTCAATGATGCTTCGGAACAATTGATTTCCTCTTTCCTTATCCAATGAAATCCAACGCTCAATCATTTCCAGTTTCAGCAAGAAAGCGAAAATACGTTCAACGGTGAAATAGTCGAAGAAAATAGCATCTTCCATCCAGTTCCACCGCAGAGCATCCAATTTCTTCTCACGTTCCACCAGTTCCGTGATCTCACTGATCTTCACCAACGATTCAAAAACATCCACCTCACCGGACAATCCGAAATCGCGGGCGCTGGATGTACGCAAGGCTTCGCATACTTCCGTGTTTCCTACGATATGGGCAGCAATATCCCATTTGAATTTACGAGCGGTAAATGCAACAAGAATATTATTAATGTTCAGATTGAATTCAAACCAGGAAGAGACGAACTTATTTCCACATTTCATGGCGTACTCATAATATAAAGCAGCCAAATGATCTTCCTGCAACACCATGCTTTCGGCAGGTGTATTCAGATAATCGGAAATAAAAACAGACAGATAAGAAGGAAATTCTTTAGGGCTGATTTCCCCGCCTTCTCTCAGAATAGAAATATATTCGGTGAGTTCCGCGGCAGAGTAGTTTCCACGTTTGTCTATTTCCGCCTCTTTGTCTTTGAGGAGTTTCAGCACGTTGGCATTATCAAACTTCAGATAGAACAAGTCGATCAACTTTTGGTCTGAAGCAGACAATCCGCTATAGATCTCTGTTTTAAAATCGGCTACTGTATAGCTCAGTTTACTGTCCTCCAAAGTGAGTTCCGGCAAACCGGCTACCAAGTAATAGTATTTACTACCCATAGTCGCTCCTTTTAAAATAGCATTTCTACTAACTGAGGACGCAAGAACGCTTTGAAGTAATTCATGAATTCTTCTTCTCCGAAGTTCACCTTATACGAACCGTCCGCCGGAGAAACCGTAAATAAAGTCTTGATACCGTTCACTTGTTCGATCTTCACACCTTTATCCAACAAAGCTTTCGCATGGGCTGCAAAATACTTTTTCAGTGATTCAGCGTCGGCCGTAGAGATGACGATAGGTTCATCTACACTCCATTTGGATGCCAGCGCAACGATAAACGCATTCAGATAATCCTTATCCTGAGCGAAATCCTTCACAGAAGCGGTTATCAACTTGTCAGTGACCATCGTGGCAATCTCAGATTTGAGTGCGTTGACAGCCTGACCGGAAAATAGTTTTAACTCTGATTTTGTATTATCTGCCAGTTCATCAGCAGATTTACGAGAGGCAGCGACAATTGATTCCGCTTCTTTACGAGCATCCTCAATGATCTTCTTTGCTTCATCCTGAGCATTCGCGATAAGTCTCTGCGCTTCTTCGTTTCCTTTTTCCACGCCTTCACGATAAATCTTATCGGTCAACTCTTGAATTTTGTTTTCCATATTAACAGGAGTATTTAGTATTATTACTGTATTAATTATGTTCCTTCAATAGATTCTCGCCAAATTTACAAAAATCAATTTGATAAAAAAGAGAAAGATGCAAAGAAATCGACTCTCTTCTTATAAAATCACACTTTTACACCAATTTTATTCCGCTTTTCTCACGGTAATATTACTAAATGACACCTGTCTTAAAATATTATAACGAATAAAGCACCAACAATGAATTATTTCTGCCTTGATTTGATATATTCTTCTTCTTTTCCTGTAATCATACCAAGCCCGATACCTTTAATTACAGTTTTTCTCCGTTGATAGATACCCAGGTATCTGGATTCAACTTCATACGTAATTTGTGGATAAAAGACAAAGTCCCACAGCCCCTCCCTATAGATCGGTTTTATCGTGTCGGGCATATTCAAAGACTCTTTCCATTCCTTCAGTTGAGCCGGACTACTTTCCGACGAACTACCGGCTGTACCCAATACCAGACAACCCAATAAATAAGTTTTTTCGATCGTTTCTTTATAATTATTCAATCTGTTTTCCGGTATAGTATCCAGCATATTATTACTTATCTCTACTTCCCGGAATCCGTCTAAGTCCGGTTAGTTACAGCCGGACAAACCAACCAACAGACTTAAAACAGCAAAATACTTTATAGTTTTCATTTCCTTTCCGTTTATATTCAACGATTCAATATAATCTCACCCTTCTGTCTCAAAGTAAGCTCAAGTTCCGCATCTTTAGCTAAGGGATTCCAAAAGATACGCTTGCAGTTGATACCTGTCCGATATCTATGCGAATCTTTTCCTGACAGATACAAATTATCAACACTGAATCCGGAAATCTCACTACTCCTGATAGTCCCTAATTCTTCATAATAATTTATTGCCTTCACTTGATTAGCCTTCAAGCTCAGTTTCTTCCCTCTTATATCCAACGAACGAAAACTACAAGATTCTAGTGAGATGTCCTGCCATTCGTCATTAAAGAGATATAAAGAGTCCAAATTCATCTTCTTTACATTAATATTCACCCTACTCACACGATTTTCAATAGAAAGTAATGTCGAATCCGTTTTTAATTCCATATTCAAACCACCTAAAACTAATCTAGCTCCTTTTTCTATCTCTCCAGTTATTTGAGAAAGACCTTTATCGTCCAGATTTATTTCAACCAACAGGCAATCCCCTTCTTGGCTCACATTCAGATATTTGCTCTTCGGATACACCAATATACTCTTATCCGAAAAGGATGAAGCCTGTACATCCAACTTACCCAATACTCCTATATCATCTTTATCAATTTCCCCTAGCTTTTCAACTATCTTCACATGACGAATCCCTGCCATTTCTATTTCAGTACGTTCCCCTTCCATTGATAAACGATGAGCTGTTTTCTCGGCCGCAGGTGTCCTCAGAAGGATAGGTATCAGTAATAAACCCAGTACAAAAAGTCCTATGATTATATATGTTGTGCGTTTCATATCTTATTTATTTTTATTGATTTTGTCTTTGTATAAATTCATAATACATCTTCTCTATTTCTTTGATAGAGATGCCGAGTGTATAAAGTTGTCGGAAAAAGCCATCAACCTCTTCTTTCAGGAACTGTTCTTTTCGCAACGAATGAATCAGTGCCTTTGCTCCGGAAGCTACAAAAAAGCCAATGCCTCGTTTATTGTAAATCACTTCCTGAGACTGAAGATACTCGTACGAGCGCATCACTGTATTTGCATTCACTTCTACAATAGATGCATATTCCCTGACTGAAGAAATACGCCCCTCTTCTTCATATTGTCCCAACAAGATGTCATCACAAATGCGATCGGCTATCTGTAAATATATTGCTCTGCTTTCTTTAAAATTCATACATACCCTCCTTTTTTACATCCGATGAATTACTTCTGACTCTTTTAAGCGGAAATAAGTCAAGACCCAATTTATAATAGTTAATACAGGGAATAGTATATGTCCCCACTTAAAGATAAATGAATTCAAATTTATAATATCACAATCTTTAAATAGATGAACAGCAACTACTCCACTCCAATAATACACAAAGCCAATGACAACCAGGATTATAAGTGTTTTAATAAAAGCATTCCTAGACCAGAAAATACTGCCCAACAAAAATAAAGATTGAATATACAGATTAAGCAAAATCAATAAAGTTCCCTCCGACCAGTTGTGACATAACGAATATTTACCATCTCCCTGATCAACGAAATACTTAAATTGCGTCGCTTCTATAGAAGGGACTTCCGAATATATCATTGCACAAACAAATACACGGGTATAGTCCGCCAATATTATAAAGAAATAGATAAGCAATGGAAGAATAAGTACATAGATCAGCCAATGAAGAAAGTACTTTTCAAAAGTAGTAGCAGGCACCATTAAATTTGTAATACGTCTTGTTTTAGACTTCATTGATTCAAATGCAAACGAAGCACCAAGACATGTAAATCCCCACCAAACCCACATCCAGGTGATCAGAGTAGTTACATGTACATTCGCGTCGTCAAACGAAAAAAGCGGATTATAGCTTTTGTATTCGAAATAGCCGGCCCATATCAATGCGATTGTCAAAACTCCATATATCATTAATGTACGAAGCATATACAACTTCCAATTTTCCGAAACCTCTTTATGGAGTAATTTTCCGAAACGGGAAAAACTAAAAAATGTATCCTTTATCATAATCTATTCATATTGAGCGTGAAACAATTTAGTGATCTTTTGTGGTTGTGCCAGTGTTGCATTAAATAGCAGTTCCAGGTTGATATCCGAATCTTCGCCATACTCATTCAGTAAAAGCAAACTATTCCCCTGCAGAGAAGGGACAGCAAAAAGCGCTTTATCCATCAGGCTACGGTCATCACTTTCCTTGAAGCACAATTTCTCGCAAATACGCACTATTGATTCGTTCAGCAACACCCGGCTTTCATCCATGATCATGACTGAATCCAGCATTTTGTCTATATCACGTATCTGATGAGTTGAAATTACAATAGTTTTATTCTCTGTCATCCCCGATGCCATAAATTTACGGAACTGGCTCTTTCCCGGAATATCCAGTCCATTGGTCGGTTCGTCCATCAGCAGAAGAGAAGTATTGGTAGCCAAAGCAAAACTCATAAACACTTTCTTTTTTTGTCCCATAGAGAGTGCTCCTAAATTCACATCCATATCCATTTCAAAACAATGAAGATACTTGTGCATATCCTCTTTGCTAAAGTTCGGATAAAAAGGAGCATTCAATTCAATATACTTTTTCAATGGAATAGAAGGCAATTCAAATTCCTCCGGAACCAAGAACATATCCTGCAACGTCATTGGCAGACGAGAACGGACATTTATATCATGGAACACTATTTTCCCTTTTTTCGGAGTCAATAACCCGGCTATCAAATAAAGGAGAGTAGATTTCCCCGCCCCATTGCGTCCTAACAGTCCATAAACCCGACCAGCCTCTAAAGAGAAAGAAAAGTCGTGTAATACCATGCGCTTTGATTTGGGATAGATAAAAGACAAATTTTCAGCTTTAATCATAATATTAATTTTTAAGTTCTTATAGTTAATACACGACGTCTAGTGTATTAGTTTAATAGTACACTACAAAAATATATATTCATTCCGAAATAACAAAAGAAAAAGAATATAAATTTGGCTGAATCATAGAAAATAAGCAGGAGAACCCAAAAATCTGACAAGAAAGTGTATAAACAAGAAATCCCCGCCAATCAAAGATGACTGGCGGGGACTTTCTAAAAATGGCGGCTACCTACTCTCCCACTGTTACGCAGTACCATCGGCGTGACGAGGCTTAACTTCTCTGTTCGGAATGGGAAGAGGTGGAACCCTCGTGCTATAACCACCTGAATTTCTTCAATTGACAATGGACAATTGACAAATGACAATTATCGCAGCTGTCATGATAAGTTATGACATGATAAAAAGTAAAATTCAAGTATCTGTTAATCTAATTGTCAATTGTCATTTGTCATTTGTCAATTGTCAATTAAAAAAGCTAAACGTATATATCGCGATCCGCACCGTCCGAAAGAAAGTGAACGGGCAATTAGTAATGCTCGGCTTTGATGTTACCACCTTTACACCTGCATCCTATCAACGTCATCGTCTTTAACGACC
>NZ_JAMOKH010000090.1:0-1369 GCF_023656585.1 Bacteroides sp. B1-V-101
TGTCTTACCCTGGATTTGGTTGACTACTATAAGTATCAACTAAAATGAATAAAAGATGAAAAAGAGTGACATGACCTTTAGTCCTTATCAGCTTGAACTTCTTGGCGATTTCTATCGTTCGAATTTCTCAGTTTCTCGTTTTGCCCAAGAAAAAGGGATTGCCCGTATTACATTTTGGCGTTGGGTTCGTATCTTTGAGGATTCTAATCCTGAAATATCCGCTTATATGAAAAAGAACAAGTCTCCCAAGTCCTCGGATGAATCCTCCTCAATTACTGCCTTACGTCTTGAGAATGAGCGTTTACGTGCAGAGCTTAAAGATGCTAAAATGCGTGCGCACGCCTTCGATACGATGATTGATGTTGCCGAAGAGATGTTTAATCTTCCTATCCGAAAAAAAGCTGGTACCAAACAATAAAAAGGCTTTGTAAAGGGAGGCATGCCTATACGGTGGTCTCTCTTTGCAAATTGTTTGGTGTAACAAAGCAAGCCTTTTATAAGTATGTTGACCATAGTACGGATAGTTCGGCCCGTGAACGTTTTGTTCTTGAGTTTGTCAAACGTGTGCGTTCAAAGGACCCTGGTATTGGGGGGATGAAACTTTGGCTGATGTACCGTAATGAGTTCGGCACCAGCCAGGCCTTTGTTGGGCGTGACTGTTTCTGTGCTATATTGTCCAAGTATAAGCTGACAATACGCAAACGTTTTCGGGCTCCACGTACGACAGACTCCTCTCATCACTTGCCACAGTATCCTGATTTAACCAGGACATTGCTATTAGAACATCCTGATCAGCTGTGGGTTAGTGATATCACTTACATTACCATATGGTTGCCTGACGGCAGTTATGTGTTCTGCTACCTGTCTCTGGTGACAGACGCCTATACGAAGGAGATCATTGGATATTGCGTAGGTGATACTCTGGGAAGCTGTTACACAGTGGAAGCTCTGGAAATGGCAGTCAGACGCATAGCTGCAAAGGAGATTAAGGGTTTGATCCATCACTCCGACCGAGGCGTACAATATGCCAGTGCGGATTATATTGCCATATTACGACATAACGGGATTCTTCCCAGCATGACAGAGGATGGCAATCCCAAGGACAATGCCATAGCTGAGCGTGTGAATGGCATTATAAAGAATGAATTGCTGCAAGGAATGCGCTTTAGTTCAATACAGGAAGTCAGAAAAGCTGTAGCAACAGCCGTTCACTTCTATAACAACGAAAGGCCTCATATGAGCTTGGATATGCTTACCCCGGTACAGGCAGGAGAAATGCAAGGACCTATCAGGAAAAGATGGATAAGCTACAGAGAAAAGTATCTGAATGTAGCACTTGCTTAAAAATAAATATGTACATTTGCTTATG
>NZ_JAMOKH010000091.1:0-1366 GCF_023656585.1 Bacteroides sp. B1-V-101
AATCCCTTAAAACCATCAGAAGAAAAGAGGGAAAACAAACAAAATACCTGTTGATAACTTTTTTTGTAAGAGGCGGTCAGTCCCTGTTTTTTTACTCCTTTTTTCTTTTGCAACAAAAAACCACTCCATTTGAAGCGTTCTTTTGTTTGTATAAAGATGTGTTTTTTTAATCTAATTCTGCTCTTAAAAATAAATCTTGTATTAAAGTTTCGTTTTCGCAGGTTTCTTTAAATGCAATTATAAAAGATTTTAGAGCATCTGGATTAGATGAATAAACACAAAACATATCTGCTTCGGGGTCAAACTTTATGATTTCTATTAGTTCAGTTTTTTGTTCTTCCAAAAATACTTTTGCTAAAGCCCCCCAATCATAACCGTTGCCCTCAAAGCCCTCATCTTCTCTTGCTTGGAAAATTTCTGCTTTGTATTCTCCAACATTCAAACATACCGAAACACTATTTTCGTGTTCGATCCAAAAGAATGGTTTTATTAACTCATTAAAATTATTAGTGTCCATATTGTTCCAATTGTTTAAAGAGTTCATCGCCATTGGCTTTTATACCGTCCCTGTACTTTGCAGGTATTTTATTACCAACACGTTCAAACCAATCGTTAAACGTATTTTTCCATTCTTTTACTTTGTCTTTTTTGATGCTCAAATTTGCATCGATTGGAAATCTTTTTGCAAGCATAATTAGTATTTCAATATGTGCTAAAAGAGCTTGCGTTGGTTTATTTGCTGTTTTTAACCATTCTGCATTTTCTTCAATTTGTTTTATAGCCAAATTAAAGTAGCGTGCATTTGCCATATCAGCCATTTCATTTCCATCGGGTGCTGTGCTAAATATTTTCATTTTTTATTTGTTTTAAGATTTACAGCCTACTTTTACTTTCTTTGGTTTTTTGTATATTTTATCTCGTAAATCGTCTAACGGATTTTCCGATGTCCAGCGTTCTTTTATTCGACCTCTGTTTCTATTATCTAATCCTGATTTATCTAATCTGGCTTTAATCGAATCAAAGTCTGACCAATCGTCAGCTCTTTCCTTCAAACGTTGTCTTATCAAAGCCCCTTCAATAGAGCGAGCTTGGTCGTGTGTAAGTCCGTCAGCCAATATTTCCATATTGTCGAACACTTTTGTTTTGCCGTGTTCTGCCATACGTTCTAAGGCAGTTCTGCTTGTAATACCATAATAAACTACCTTATTATCTCTGATAAGTTGATATACAAGCTCTCCACTTAGACCTAAAACATCAACCCAAGTATTAGTATCTTTCACATAAGCGTATGTATTAAATCCGCCCGCCAGCCCAATCGGGTCAGAAGAAATATATATCCCCATTTCAGGCGAGTAGTATCTGAACT
>NZ_JAMOKH010000092.1:0-1292 GCF_023656585.1 Bacteroides sp. B1-V-101
TTTTGACACATTTACATTTGCAGTATTAAATATCACAACAAAATATAAGTGTATATTTGAAAAGTAGAGTTGCAGTGAACTAACTTTGACACTAGTCTTAAATGACTATAGGCTGAATCAGACTGCAACTCTCTTAATAGGAGAACCTAGCCAGTTAGAATTGTAGGCTCACGACCTAATAAATGTATTAGCTGTTTCTCCTTCATGTTTAATACTGTAAATACAAAGTTATGAATTATTCTCATTTTGTAGGTCTTGATGTAGGAAAAAAAACTTTCGATGCATCATTAATGTCCGCAGACGAAAAAGAGTTGTCTCACAAGTCTTTTGATAACACTCCAACTGGGATCCAATCTTTATTGGATTGGATAGCTGGTTATCATCTCTCTTTATCCAAACTCTTGTTCTGTGCTGAAAACATGGGAAGTTATGTCACAGAGTTATCTGTTTCCAGTGTCTCCATGGGATTTTCCCTGGCTTTGGTTTGCCCGTTGACCATCAAGAAGTCCATAGGCTTGCAACGAGGCAAAAATGACCGCATTGACGCCAAAAGAATAGCGAACTATGCGGTATTACACTATCGAAAACTGGAGTTATACAAATTGCCTGACAAAGACTTGGTGAGACTGCGGGGATGGATTATTATACGTGACAATTTGGTCAAGCAAAAAGTATCAAGCATAAAGTTATTGGAAACATTCTCCTGGATGGCTAAGTTGGCTGATGTGACAGAATCCATTTCTTTTTTGGAAGAGCAGCTCAAGTCGATAAAAGAAAGAATCCTGGAGGTGGAAGAGGATATGGAGCAACTAATAGCCGCCAGTACATCGCTTTACACAAACTACTTGCTATTAAGAAGTATAAAAGGAATAGGAATTATCAATGCCATTGTATTACTGTGTGTTACTGACAATTTTCAAAGATTTGACAACCCGAGGAAATTTGCCTGCTATTGTGGGGTCGCCCCATTTGAACATACTTCAGGTATTTCCATACGGGGAAAAACGCAGACTTCTTCATTGGCTAACAAAGAAGTAAAAGTATACCTTACCCGGGCAGCTATTACTGCCATCTCTTGGGATCCGCAGATGAAAGCATACTATAAAAGGAAAATAGCAGAGGGGAAACATAAAGCATCTGTAATCAATGCTGTAAGAGCCAAAATCATAGCAAGGTCTTTTGCTGTGATACGAAGGCAGACTCCATTTGTAACATTAGCCGTATAATAAAAAGGTCCTTAACTTCGAAAATATCTTAGGTTTAGGAAGTAGCTATACACTTCTGAAGAGTAG
>NZ_JAMOKH010000093.1:0-1258 GCF_023656585.1 Bacteroides sp. B1-V-101
GGCTGGTCAGGTGCTTGATGGTGCGTTTGAACTTGGATTGACTTTTCTTATGAAGATTAAGACCACATTTACGGTCGGCTCTTCAGTAGAAGGAGTGTCCAAGATACTTCTTGCCGCAGATGGAACCGACTTCTGTCTTCTCTTTGTTTACTTTCAAGAATAACTTCTTTTCTATAAACTCGGAAATACTATCACGGACTCGCTCCGTTGCCCGAAGACTATGGACAAGGATCAGACAATCATCGGCATAGCGGACAAACGGGTGCCCCCTGCGTTCCAATTCCTGGTCCAACTCATTAAGAAGAATATTGCTCAATATAGGACTCAATGGACCACCTTGGGGGACGCCCTCGGCAGTCTCCGCGTATTTGTGAGATACTACAACTCCTGCATTAAGGTATTTGTGTATCAAAGATATTACACTGCCGTCCTTGACGGTTCGGGATAAGACCTCTATCAGTTTGCTGTGGTTAACACGGTCAAAGAACTTTTCCAAATCCAAACCGATACAGTAGCGATAACCTTGGTCTGCATATTCCTGCACCTTATGCAGTGCATCGTGAGCACTACGATGAGGGCGGAAGCCGAAGCTGTTGTCACTGAACTGAGGTTCGTAAAGCGGTATCAACACTTGGCTGATTGCCTGCTGAACAAAGCGGTCTACCACTGTCGGGATACCTAATGGGCGAGTTTTACCGTTGTCTTTCGGAATTTCTAACCTGCGCACAGGGGACGGACGATACTTCCCCCTGCGTATCTTTTCCAACAATTCGTCTTTATGGAGGGTAAGGTATGGCAACAGTTCGCTCGTCTCCATCTTATCGACACCTCCCACTCCTCCATTCCTTACGACTTGGCGGTATGCCGCATTCAAGTTCGATGGACTTAGAAGGAGTTCCAACAGATTGTTTTCTTCCAATTGCACTTCCACAAGCTGCTCATCTTTTATCTCCATAAAAGTCTGCACTCCCACATACTCGTCGGATGCTGTCCTATCCATTTGTGGGCAGTTCGTTTTACTGATTTTCCGCATTGACTCTTTCATAAAGTATTAAATGGTACTTGTTTGATTAAAAGTTCAGTCCTTCACCGACTGCCGATTTTTTTACCTTGTCGGTTACTATGACCTCTGCTGACTTCTCACGGTTCGTTATTACTGCTTGACTGTATTTATTTATTTTTCCTCGCCCGTGAGACCTCCCCAGTTATGGACATATTCTTTCCATCTTATGTCTGCTTGATTTACTTTGGATGTTCC
>NZ_JAMOKH010000094.1:0-1228 GCF_023656585.1 Bacteroides sp. B1-V-101
GAACGATAGAAATCGCCAAGAAGTTCAAGCTGATAAGGACTAAAGGTCATGTCACTCTTTTTCATCTTTTATTCATTTTAGTTGATACTTATAGTAGTCAACCAAATCCAGGGTAAGACAGTAACCATTGAAAACAAGGCAGTGTGACAGCAAAGTTTGCCGTCACACTGCCATCACCTACTGCCGTCACCTCATTAATCACTCATATTCAAATTATTATCCCCAACAACGTGACAGATGACAGCAATTTATAGTTTTTTATTTTTATAGAGAGCCTGGCTGACACGTAAGTAGGTGGTGACTAACAAGTCGATTCTATCTTAAATCTCCTCCTTCTGGAAGGAGGAGTGGTCGCAGACCGAGGTGGTAGGATAAATAATGTTTGTTCCTATTTCTTTGTAAATGATAGAGTAATGTATTCACCTACCACCTCCCCCTATTTCCTCTTCATTTCCCTGGTGCATCCACTTGGGCTCGCCCTGCCTAACGCGCGTGTGAATATAATAATGTGCATGCCTTTCCTCTGTTCCTCCTGTATCCGAGAAAAATATGTTCTACAACATCCTTATGATTCAACACTTTAGCGAGTCTTTTCAAAAATAATTCAAAAAAAGAGTGATTTAAGTTTGGAGTATATTTGAAAAGGGGTTACTTTTGCACCCGCTTTCCAAGAGAAGAAAGCCTTGATAAATTGACTTAGTGTAAAAGCAAGGGTCTGCTTAACCATAAGAACAAAAAAACTTCCGATAAAGTTTGGAAGATAAAGCTAAAAGTTCTTATCTTTGCAGTCCGATTCGCAAAGAAAAGGTGTTACGCTTTTCTTCTTTACCTTCTTTCCCTTTCGCTAAGAGAGCCTGAGAAACGATAGAAAAAGAAAAACGAAAAAAAACTTCCGAAAACATTTGGTAGTTAAAATAAAACCCCTTACCTTTGCACCCGCTTTTAAAACGAAAGCAAGATGTTCTTTGAAATATTGATAAACAATACAAGTAGTACAAGAAAAAAATAGAACCGTCAATACTTGTCTTATATGTAGTAATATGTATGAGTCATAAGGTATTAATGAAGTCAATAAATTGTACGGCATCCTGAACAGAGCAAGAACCAGCAGCAATGCTGATTAACAATACTTTTACAATGAAGAGTTTGATCCTGGCTCAGGATGAACGCTAGCTACAGGCTTAACACATGCAAGTCGAGGGGCAGCATTTCAGTTTGCTTGCAAACT
>NZ_JAMOKH010000095.1:0-1058 GCF_023656585.1 Bacteroides sp. B1-V-101
GATCCGTCTACTACGGTGCAGTATTTTCCCTGTCTTTCCATTAAGGTACATTGTTGCAGGTATTGGTGGTTGAAGAATTGGGAATACAGTACGCTTTCGTTTCCTTTCTGGCGGATTTACCACAATACCGGGGTTGGCGGTGTCATCGAATACCGGGGCAAGACCTATCGCATGGAAACGAATAAAGTCTATCTCATCGCTCCAAATGCGGATTACAGTTCGCGCATAGAAGGAAATAGCATCCCCCGTCAAGGGAATTGCCTATGTGGAGGAAACCTTGGCGCCTTGACGGAAAGTGAGCGGGAACAGTTGCTGGCAGATGGGGCCATCGGACATTTGTTCGTTCATTTCTCGTTAGGATTTCCATATGATAATGCGCTGACGGGTGTCTTTCCTATTGACCTGACGGAAAATCTGAAGGCGAAAATCAACCATATGCAACACTATCTCCTGAGTAGTGGGCAAATATCCACGTTCAGTATAGGGGCTTTTTTGAACGTTCAGGCACTTATCTGTGAGATACTTTTGGGCGTTGAGGGAAGCCAATGGAAACCAAACACCGGCGATGTCCGCATTGCGCAAGCCATCAGTTATATTGAAGACCATTGCGAAGAGAATCTGTCCAACGAACTACTGGCGAGTAGGGCTTGCATGGCCACTAACTCCTTTTCTCGTCTGTTCAAGAATGAGACGGGAGTCACTTTACAGAAGTTTGTCAAGAAGAAAAGGATAGATTATGCTTGTATGCTCATCGCCCATACCGGAATGAGTATCGAGGAGATAGCCGCCAAGACGGGCTTCTCCAACCGTTTCCATTTTACCCGCGTGTTTTGTGAAATCATGAAAGTGGCTCCGGGCAAGTATCGGGATTTGTTCTTATTTCCTCCTGCATAGAAACACTATCTAAAAGAGCCTGTCTCTCTGCAACTTGTTATTCGTTTTCGGGTATATAGGAAGAAAAAGACTCCCTTACGATTGCGGATGTTTGTTACAGATACAATATGGGGTGTATCGGATATTTGTAAACTCCGAATATTGTCGTATATTTACATCCGTGA
>NZ_JAMOKH010000096.1:0-1034 GCF_023656585.1 Bacteroides sp. B1-V-101
GTAAACCGGAGGCAGGAATAATAAATAATAAAGTAAACAGCTGCCAGGGTTAGTAATATTTCTAGTCAACACATAGCAGCTATTAGAGATAAACAAGTCAACCATTATTAGGGAAGTACAGTTGTTTCACTCATTCCCTACGCTTGAAGCACTGTTTTCAAGCGTCCGAAACCTTGTTTTCACGGCTTTGAAACTTTAGTTTCAAGCCGATGGAACTCTAGTTCCAAGCTGGAGAAACAAAAGTTTCAAACGGGAGAAACTAAAAAGCTCTATATAGACCAACCAACAGCCCATAAGTAACCATTGACAACAAGGCAGTGTGACAGCAAAATTTGCCGTCACACTGCCATCACCTACTGTTGTCACCTCATTAATTATTCATATTCAATCAATTACACCCGACAACGTGACAGATGACAGCAAATTATAGTTTTTTATTTTCATAGAGAGCTTGGCTGACACGTAAGTAGGGGTTGACTGAAAAGTCGGTAGTATCTCCATTCTCCTCCTTCTGGAAGGAGGAGTGGTCGCAGACCGAGGTGGTAGGAGAAATAATGTTTGTTCCTATTTCTTTGTAAATGAAAGGATTATGTATTCACCTACCACCTCCCCCTACGGGTACTCCTCCTTCGGGAAGGAGGAGATTTAAGATACTATTGACTTTTTAGTCAGCTCCAATAGAGGTAGAACCGACTTTTTAGTCAGTCCCCATAAGAATGTTAATCCAATTGTTGCGGATGGCATAGTTTTTTCTTTTTCAAACTTTGTCCTTCCCCCTATTTCCTCTTCATTTCCCTGGTGCATCCACCTGCGCCCGCCCTCCTTACGCGCGTGTGAATATAATTATGTGCATGCCTTTCCTCTGTTCCTCCTACATCCAAGAATTTTATGTTCTATAACATCCTTATGATTCAACACTTTAGCGAGTCTTTTCAAAAATAATTCAAAAAAAGAGTGATTTAAGTTTGGAGTATATTTGAAAAGGGGCTACTTTTGCACCCGCTTTCCAAGAGAAGAAAGCCTTGATAAATTGA